>CALISX010000193.1 GCA_938041725.1 uncultured Lachnoanaerobaculum sp. | reverse complement strand
CCTCCAGCATGATTTTCACCCCGGCAGCCAGACGATACTCCACCAGAGCAATTTTTCCCTGAAGCCAGCCGTGGATATTGGAAGAATCAATGATATTTCCCAGCTCCCCCTGGGGCAGGGTGCCCATATCGTCCACTCGGGAAAGCTTCTCCCCGTCATATCCCTTTTCCTTTGCCTTCCGAAGAATCTCTCCGGTCAGAGCATCCTGAAACTGTATCTTTCTAAACAGCCAATGATGAATCGGCCCTAAAATTGCGCTCATATTTTTCTCCTTGTTTCTAAAAGTATGGAAACACCCCTCCCAGCAGACCGCAGCCTGCAACCGCCCCTCTCTACCGGGTATTGGTGTTCCTGACCTGCTTGGACAGTATACCTCCATGCCGACGGATCGGCACCACCATACATATAAGTCCACGCAGCATTCCGCTGCATCCTCAAGACGTATATATTTAAAAAATATATTTTTGCAGAAAATCGACCTCTAAATTTAAAAAAACATAAATTTATAAGTTGATTTTTGTGCTTAAAACGATATACTTATAAATATAATTGTGTTGTGATTCAATTAATGGAGTTTTTACAGTAGATGGGGAAGATATGTTAGTACAGTTTAATTTTAAAAATTTTAAGTCTTTTCGGGATGAGACTTCTTTGGATTTGTCAGCAACAAAAATCACCGAACATGAGGATCACGTTATAAATATAGCCAACGATAAGCTGCTGAAGGTGGCAGCCATTTACGGAGCCAATGCCAGCGGCAAGTCCAATGTATATGCTGCATTTGAGTTTATGACCGATTATGTGCTGAAGTCTTTTAATTTTGGAGAGGAGGACAGGGAGCAAAGAAAGATTGGAGTAGAGAAGCCCGAAGTTGCTCCTTTTTTATTGGACAATGTCAGTTGTGATGAAGAAACAACTTTTGAAGTCTTTTATGTAGATCATCAGGAGGGGACTGGAAAAACCTATCAGTATGGATTTTCACTAAAGGGAGGAGAGGTGGAGGAGGAGTGGTTGTTTTCCAAGGCAAAAACATCCAAAACTTATCGGACAATTTTTTACCGTAAAAAGGGACAGGAATTGGAGTTGCCAGGAATTACTAGAACACAAAGATCCAATATTGAGCTGGCCTTAAATGCAGAAGTGCTGATCGTTTCCCTGGGAGCAAAACTGCGGATTGACCCCCTAAAAAAGATAAGGGATTGGTTTCTAAATAATGAAACGATTAACTTTGGAAATCCTATAGAAAACCTGTTTGTTTCCAGTATTCTTCCTAGGGAGTTTGTGAACAGCAAGGCTGTACAAAAAAATGTGGTAGACTATTTTTCCACCTTTGATACATCCATACAGGATTTTGAGGTAGAAGAAGTGGTTGTAAAGGATGGGGAAAATGAAAACAAAGTATTTAGAATCCATGCTCTGCATAAAAAAGAGGGAAGCGAAGAAATGAGTTCTATACCCATAGAAAGGGAGTCCAGTGGAACGCAGAAAATGTTTGCATTATATCCTTTTTTAAAGGAAGTGCTGGATCATGGAAGTATCTTGTTTGTAGATGAGCTGAATGCCAGACTGCATCCTCTACTGGTCCGGAATATTATCCTTACCTTTTTGTCGCCAGAAATCAATACCAGGAATACCCAAATCATCTTTACCGCCTACGATATTGCACAGCTGTCCAATGACTTGCTGCGCAGAGATGAGATCTGGATGGTTGATAAAAACAGTGAGGGAGTGTCAGAGTTATATTCTCTGGCTGAATTTAGAGATGAGGAAGGAAACAAGGTTCGAAGATATGAGGATTTGGCCAAGAAGTATCTTACAGGAAATTATGGGGCTATTCCAGCTTTAAAGCCTATGAAGATGTTAACCAGCGGAGGTAAAGATGGCAAGTAGAGGATGCAGTAGAAGCAAGGGAAGCAATCTAAGGGCCGGGAATCGAAAGGACCGAAATCAAAAGATTGGAACAAGAGTACCGGAGCTGGGGTATTATTTGATTGTTACAGATACAGAGCAGACAGAAAAAAATTATTTCAAAGGACTGCGGGAAAGCATTCCCGAAAAATATAAGGGACGTTTGGTAATTAAGGTGGAGAGAGAAAAAACCAAGGACTTGGTGCAGCGTGCCCTGGAACTTTGCGGAGAGGCAAGCCAATACCGTATCCCCTGTATTGTATTTGACCGGGATCAGGTAAAGAATTTTGATGCGATCATTCAAGAGGCCAAAAATAAAAATGTTATGGTGGGTTGGTCTAATCCTTGTTTTGAAATCTGGCTGTATGCGTATTTTGGAGAAATGCCAAATATCACAGAATCCACTAAGTGTTGTACAGATTTTGCAAAAAAATTTAAAGATAAGGTAGGACAGGACTATGAAAAGAATGACAGTAAAATTTATGATATTATGAAAAAATATGGTGAGGAACAAAAAGCAATTCAAATAGCAGAAAAGTGCTATTTACAGCATACAAAGAATGGTAAAAGAAAACCATCGAAGATGATTCCTGCCAGTACGGTTTACATTCTGGTTAAAGAGATTTTAGACCGCATAAAGTCCCTGGGCGGGGCATCGCCATAAATATAAGTTTTTGCCGGATACAAGAGCAGGGGGGGGTCTCCCCCTGCTCTTACTGATCCCATCAGGGCTCTGAATAAGAGATTTGCATGCTGGTTCCTTCCACGGTGATGTCCAGGGTCTGCCCATTTTGAGAGGAAATGGAAATATGGCAAATTCCATTGGCATCAAATTGGTTGGTAATGTCTATTTTTTGATCCTGATAATAGATCCAGATGCTGCCGTCTTCTTTATATTCCAGCTCCGGCGAGTCCAGCCCCTCCATCAGCTCTTCCGCCGTGAGAGGACGTTCCTGTCCATCGTCCTCCAGGGCATACCCGCCGCCTTGCCGGGTCACATCTTCTCCATTTTCATCGGTATAGTTCAGAGTATAAGAGCCCTCCGAGTCAAACTCCATGATTCCGCTGGTCTGGTTTCCATGGAACCAGAATGCAATGGCT
>CALISX010000192.1 GCA_938041725.1 uncultured Lachnoanaerobaculum sp. | reverse complement strand
CTTGCATCCTGATCCTGGGGGGAGAGCTCCTGCCACCGCTTCGCACATTCCAAAGCCTGATACAAAGCATCATCCCCATCATACATCAAATAGGAATATCCCATCCTCTTCCACCAAAGAGGATCCTGCTCCCCTTCCTTTTTGACAATTTCAAAAATTTCCAGAGATTTCTCTATGTTTTCCTGGAGCTCGGGATTCAGCTCCCTTCCTTCCTGCTGATAGTAATTGTCATCTCCTAAAACCCCCCTGTTGCTGTAGGCCCGGCCCAGCTCCATCCAAAGGGTATAATCCCGCTCCTGGGGAGGAACACTTTCCACCAACCCAATGATCTGGGAATAGAGATTATAATCATCAAATTTTGCAATCCCTTCTTTGATCAAATTTAACTTTCTACTATCCATTTTCCACCTCTGTATATTCTCTCTCCAATGTATGATTCCTTCCATAACCGAAGGATTTCCGGTTATTTTGCCAAGACTACATTAGAATATTTCCATTTTTAATGTTTTCCCTCAGAATACTGTCAATATAAGCAAATAATACCTCAGAACCAGCCCGGGTTGTTTCTTGTCTGGCATATACCTGATCCTTACGAACCCTGTGATTTTTCCAGTCCTGCCCCCCATTGCTGTGATTTAAAAGCAGGGGCTGGAGATTGTCCATGGCATGGGCAAACTTGGACTCCGGTGTTTCAAAAGCCTCAAACTCCTCAAATAAATCCGTCAATTCTCTTTGCTGATCCGGGGGCAGAATGGAAAAAAGGCTCTCCATAGCCCGTTTTTCCCGCTCCTTTTGGGTTTTCAATCCCTTTGCATCATAGGCATAGGTATCTCCTGCCTCAATCTCCACAATATCGTGAATCAAACAAAGCAGTATAACCTTTCCAATGTCCAGGGAAACATTGGAATACTCCCGCAGCAAGTAGGCCATCACTGCCATATGCCAGGAATGCTGACGACAGGACTGTTCTTAACTGTTTCTGTTTTGAATGCTCAAGATTGG
>CALISX010000191.1 GCA_938041725.1 uncultured Lachnoanaerobaculum sp. | reverse complement strand
CGTAGCTTATTGATAGGTTTGACTAAAAAACTTACTTTCTCGCACTTCTTTGTCAATCAATGGGAGATTGGCGACAAGTTGGGTGAGGCTCATGATAATCCAAAAAGGAAATTATAATCATCAATACAAAGCCAATCAATGCACATTTTGCCTGCTTGGATAAAAAATAGGCCGAATCCTGGAATTTTACAGAGGCATTATAGGAACTGGCAGAGTAAATCATAATCAGGCCAAACAGAGTTAAAAAAATAATGATCAGCAACAGACTGTAGTCAAAATACCGCTTCCTGCCAAGCAGAAATACCTTTCCCAAAATATTCCCCAGCATATTATAAAGCCCGGACACTTGCCTTGAAAATGTCCCCTCTTTCCTCATAATTTTTAAACATGCCCCAGCTGGCACAGGCCGGAGAAAGAAGCACATACTCCCCCTGCTTTGCCATCTCTGCACAAAGCCTCACCGCCTCCGGCATATCCCGGGCAAAGGAAATGGAGGTAAGGCCATGTTTTTTGGCACAGGCTGCAATCGCTTCCCCGGTCTGCCCCAGAAGCACCAGGCCCTTCACCTTCCCCTGAAAGCTCTCTACCCACTGGTCATAGATGCTTCCCTTGTCATAGCCTCCTGCAATCAAATAGGTAGCCCCAGGCATAGCCTGCACGGCCTGAATGGATGCATCGGGATTGGTTCCCTTGGAGTCATTATAATAGGCCACCCCGTCCTTTGTATCCACATATTCTATTCTATGGGGAACCGCTTGAAAACCATAACAGGCCTCTCGAATCACATCCCAGGGGACACAAAGGGCATGGGCTATGGCCGCTGCTGCCATGACATTTTCATGATTATGTCTGCCTAAAATCTGCAGCTTTTTCGTATCCAGAACCTCCCTGGTTTCCTCTCCCTGACGGAAATAGATTTTTTCATCCAAAAGAAAATACCCCCCCTGCAACTCTCTTTTCGATGAAAAAAACACCACCTGTCCAGGGCAATGCTTTTCTCCAAACTCCCTTAAAACCCCATCCTCATAATTGAGAACACACACATCCTCTTTTCCCTGGTTTTTGGCTATATTTTCCTTCATGCGGATATAGTTTTCCATGGTATGATGCCTGTTTAAATGGTCCGGGGTAATATTCAATATGGCGCATACCCGGGGATGAAAGTCATGAATGGTTTCCAGCTGAAAGCTGGAGGCCTCCAAAACCGTCACACTTTCCTCTTTTGTTTTGGCCGCTATGCTGGTATAGGGAATGCCGATATTTCCCACAGTAAAAACAGAAGGAAAAAAGGCCTGGAGTATTTCTCCTGTTAAGGCCGTGGTGGTGGTTTTTCCATTGGTGCCGGTAATGGCCGCCAGCTTCCCCTTTGCCACAGAAAAGGCCAGCTCGATTTCACTCCAAAGGGGAATCCCCTTTGCCTTCAAAAGCCCCACAAAGGGGGTTTCCAAATCAATCCCGGGACTGATGACACAAAGGGAAATCCCCTCTAAATCCTGGGAAAGAAGCACGCCCTTTTTTAGAAAAATCTTCCTCCATTCCTCCCTGGAAAAGCCCTCCTGTACCCTTTCTGTATCCAGATTTTCATTGCTGTCATATAAAAAAACCTCCCGGCCCTTTTCAATGCAAAGCCTGGCCGCTGCCAGGCCGCTCAGCCCCGCTCCGGCCACCATTACCCTATTTGTCATATTCCCTCCTAAAGTCCCAGGTAAACCACAATGCCAAGGAGTATGGTTATGGTGGTAAAGACTGCCACAACCCGGGTTTCTGACCAGCCGCAAAGCTCAAAATGGTGGTGGATGGGCGCCATTTTGAAAAATCTCTTCCCCTTGGTTTTTTTAAAAAAGGGC
>CALISX010000190.1 GCA_938041725.1 uncultured Lachnoanaerobaculum sp. | reverse complement strand
TCTCCGCCCCTTCCTGGCGTACATCCCTTCGGTCAAAGGTTTCCGGACGGAAATACAAAATCCTGGTTCCATCGTTTTCAAAGGCAAAGGGAACATAAATCAGATCCTTGAATGCCTCTTTTACATTTTCCTGATACTCCGGCTCCACATATAAAAGCAGAAAACCGCCGCCCCCGGCCCCCAGCAGCTTTCCTCCCAGAGCCCCTGCTGCCAAAGCCCTTTGATACAGCCCATCAATGGCATCATTGCTGATCTCCGAGGTAATTCCCCTTTTAATCTGCCAGGTATAGTCCAGCAGTCTGCCAAATTCAGCCAAATCCGTTTTAGATACCAGAATTTTTTGCACCTCATCCACCAGAGATTTCATTTCCAAAAGCTCCCTGGTCTTATCCCTGGTGGCCTGTACCTGGCTTTTGGCAATATCACTGGAAAATCTGGAAAAGCCGGTAAAAAACAGCATCAGCCGACGATTCAAAGCTTCCTTTCTCTCCTGGGAAAAAACCAGAGGAGAGACGGTGTATCCTTCCTCCCTGAAATCAATTCTGTTAAATCCCCCGAAGGAGGCGGCGATTTGATCCTGAATCCCCCCGGCTTCATTGCAGAGAACCCTTTCGATATAAATGGCATCGTCTGCCAGTTTTCTTTTATCCGCATACTTTCCCTTCAGGGCATAGCAGGCATTTAAAAGTCCTACCGCAAAGGAGGAACTGGTTCCCAGACCGGATCTGGCGGGAAGATCCGCCTCATAGGAAATCCGCAGTTCATGCATATCCAGATACTGCATAATGTTTCGAACCGCCGGATGGCGAATCTCTCCCACGCTTTTGGTTCTTTCCATAATGCCATAGGTCACTTCATTGGAATATTCAAAAAACCTGGGGAGGTGGCGCACTGTGGTATAACAGTATTTATCAAAGGTGGTGGAAATCACCGCTCCCCCATGCTCCTTGAAAAACCCCGCATAATCCGTCCCCCCTCCGAAAAAGGACATTCTAAACGGTGTCTGTGCTATGATCATATCAAATCATTCCTTTATTTCTTACTTCCGTCAGCCACTTGGGGAATTCTGCCAAAAGCCTGGCATACAGCTCCTCATTGGATACCTTCTTAAAATCGTCCAGGGCAAAAAATCCTGCATTATCCACATAGCGCCCCGTCATGGTATCCAGCTTTTCCAAGATGCCGTAGCCGCTGCCTCCCACACCTACAAACTGCCAAAATACCGGCTCTCTGGAGGCTTCTATAATGATTTTTTTAATTTCCTTTGTCCGGCTTACCCCTCCGTCTGTGATAAACAATACATAGGCCGGGAGCCTTGAGCCCCGGTATGTGTCCAGCACCATCCGAAGCACCTCCGGTTCATTGTTGGAGCCTCCAAGATCCAGCATCA
>CALISX010000189.1 GCA_938041725.1 uncultured Lachnoanaerobaculum sp. | reverse complement strand
CTGTATTCAGGCAGGCTCTGTTTTTATATATAAGATTCGGGCGGGTATAGAACAAAATGGAGATAAAACCCTTCCCTATGAAATCACCAAATCCTGGGTTGGGAAGAGAAATCTAGAGGGATATGGAAAAATTCAAATGTTTTCCAGTGACAAATTGACTTATGACCTGCAGTCAAACGAGAAAACAACAGAGGATCCTGATACTGCAGAGGAAGAGGGAATTACCCCCACAATCCTTTTTAAAAAATATATATCGCCCAGCATTCGGTCAATACTGGCTCTGACCTGTCAAAAGGAGTTGTACGATCAGTGTTTGTCCAGGCTTTTGGATAAAGTTACAGCAAGCAGCTTTGAAATGTCAGCTTCTGCGTTGAGCCGGATTACGTTAATGCTTACGGAAAGTATGGAGCAGGGAGGAATGGGAAGGGAGACTTTTAGAAGATTTTGGGAGAAGGTGGATTCTATCAAAGGAGAAAAGGATGAAATCACCTCATTTTTGCGAAGGTATTTTTGTACTGAAGAAGGAAACTTGGACAGGGAAAAGTTTTTGAGGAAAGAGGAAAAAGAAAGCTGTGGAAAAGAAATCAACAGATTGGTAGAAATTTTGGCTATTTCCAAAATGGAACAATGTCATCCTGGAGAAGAAGAAAATGGAAGAAGCAGAGCCTATGAAATCATAGAATCATTTTGGGGAAGCCTTTTAATGGAGGTTTTATCAAATCAGAAATATTTGAAAAAATTTTCTGCGTCTGTTCCGGCGGTGAAGTTGGAAGTGGGAGGGAAGGCATGAACAACATATTGGAAAAACAATACTTAAAAGTTGAATTTAAACTTCTTTCGCCTTTAAGCATAGGCAGTGGGAAAAATGAAAAAACGGATCATGATCTGCTGCTGAATTCCAGAGGAGTACCGTATATTCCCGGCAGTGCTATTGCAGGTGTATTTCGTGAAGCCTGTATGAAAGTTATGGATGAAGATTGGATACAGGATTATTTTGGCACCATGAATAATGAAAATGTGGAAGAGGTTGAGATTCGAGAAAGTCAATTCAAAATTTATGATGCTAAAATCCAAACTGGCGAGTATTTTGTGTCCCGGAGAGATGGAGTGGCACTGGATATCTATAAATACAGCATTCCTGGAGCCAAGTTTGACAGAGAGGTGTTGGAAAGCGGTGTGACTTTTTGCACCTATGTAGAGAGAGAAATCAATAAGCCAGAAGAATTAGATGCCGGGAATATA
>CALISX010000188.1 GCA_938041725.1 uncultured Lachnoanaerobaculum sp. | reverse complement strand
GATCCTTTATCACAGCGCTGATCAATTTTCTGATTATGGCGATGGTTGTCTTTGTCATGGTGAAGCAGGTGAACCGTCTCAGAAAGAGCGGAGAAAAGAAGGCGGAGGTCAAGGAGAAGGAGTGTCCGTACTGCAAGAGCATGATTTCTATAAAGGGAGCCAAATGCTCCATGGCCGGAGTAGAATGTGTCAATAGAGCGTGAAATTCCTTTAAAATGTCTGCCTCAATATGCTCCAGCAAATCATATACATCCCGATAGTGGAGATAAAAGGTTCCTCGATTAATATCCGCCATTTTTGCCAGTTCTGTCACTGTAATTTCATGAATACTCTTTGTCTTTAAAAGCTCTGCCAAACACTGGCGAAGCTTCGTTCTTGTTTTCCGGACCCGCCGGTCCAATACTTCCGAATTCATATCTCCTCCTGTTCCTGCAGTGCCCTTCCCATGCAATACGGCAAATGCTTGTTTTTCCTTCGGGGCTTATACAACATAAGTTTAACATATGTCTATTAAAATACAAGTATCAAATGATTGATGATTGCACATGAAAATGGGGAAAAGTATAATGTGGTCGTTGGTTCCATGATCCAGGTGCTTCTGCCGCCGCCAAAAATTAAAACTAAAACAAAAAAGCGACACTGACAGAAAGGAGAGAATATGAACGAAAAAACATATAAGAAAAGTCTAATAAAAGCCTTTGGCAAAAGAGGCGGAGTTTTTTTGCTGGCCCTTACCCTATGTCTGCCCATGGGCGGACAATTAACCTGGGGTGCTGCTCCCCGGCCTTCCACAGATGAAACTGTTTATGTGAACCTGGACTACTATGGAGAAATTCAGGAACTGAATATTGTAAAAGGTGTGAGCCTAAACGGACAGGATCACCTGGAGGATTTTGGAAATTATGCCCAGGTGGTGAACATGACCTCGGAAGCCAAACCAAAGATCCAGGGAGACCGGCTGGATTTTTCCGGATTGGATACTGGTAAAAAATTCTTCTACCAGGTAACTCCCAAGGAAAATCCCCAGCTTCCCTGGGAGTTTGATATTTCCTATCGTTTAAACGGAGTACCCATAGAAGCAGAGAAGCTGGGAGGAGCGGCAGGCTTTGTAGAAATCCATATACAGGCCCATCCTGTGGATACAGGAATGGACTATGTCAACAATAATATGTTACTGACTGTGACCACTTTGGTGGATATGCGTAAAAATCTCAGTGTAGATGCCCCTGGAGCCCAGATGCAGGCCCTGGGAGATGAAACAGTCGTGCTCTTTATGCTGCTGCCTGGGGAGGAGGGAGATTTTACCATTGGAATTGGCAGTGAATCCTTTGAAAGCACTGGGATCCTGTTTGGCATGGTTCCAGGAACCCTTCAGGATTTGGAAAAAATTCCGGATTTTAAGGAAAACAAAGAAGATATGAAGAACGCCATGGATTCTTTGTATGACAGTGCCAGACAAATGACCCAGGTGCTGGATTCCATGGAAGGAGGGCTCCAGGAGGTAAGGGAGGGGCTTTACTCTTTGCAAAGGGCCAGGGCCAAGGTTCATGCCTATGGCGGCACCCTGGATCTGCAAACAGGAGAAGAAGCCGAAAATCTTCGGGATTTGGCACAGAAAACTGCAGATGGGGTACCCCATTTAAATACAGCCAAAGCGGCTCTGGAGGATCTGAATCAGAATTTAAAGGCAGGTAAAAAGCAGGTGGAAGAACTCTCACCCAGACTGGATACCTTGGCCAGATCCATGGGAGATGTGGAAAACAATCTGGACAATATTGCCTGGTATTTGAATCAGGGGGACAGTACAGGGGCCAGGAAGGAAATGGAGCGTCTGGCAAAGCAGGTCAAAGATTTTCAGGAGAAGCTGCAAAGCCTGCAGGGACTGCTGCAGTCTTTGGAAAAGGCCACAGACTCCAATGCCTCCTTAGGAGGGGAGGATATACAAAGCCTGGAGAGGGCCTTGCAGGAGGCTGGAATGCTGGGCCTGGGAGAGGAGACAGGCGGCTTGGAAAACCTGAAGGCTTTGCAGGAGGGAAGGACAAGGGCAGAACAGATGAAGAGGGCTTTAAACCAGGTGATAGAGGAGTGCAGCCGGTATCTGGAAAGGCTCAGCCGGCTGTTAAATACCTATGGCGTGGAGGGACTGAAAGAATTAGAGGGAGGGCTGGCGGAAGGCCGGGATCTGGTTCACAACAGTGCAGACATGCTGGATGATATCCAGGGGATATTACTGGCGGGGAAGGAACTGGGGGATCAAACCAGAGCGCTTATGCACACCATGGATTCCTATCATGAAAGCAGTCTGGCGGCTTTGGATTCATCTGCTGCTCTTTTAAACAGTGTGGAAAGGAACCTTTCTTTGTCAGCGGATATTTTAACTACCCTCCATGGCTTGCTGGAAAGCTCCAGAGGGGATATGAATGCGGGAATGCAAAAAACACTGGAGGCCGGAATGGAACTGACGGATCGGGGACTGGAAGGCTTAAAGATCAACGATTCCCTTCGCAGCGCCCAGGACACTTTGAAGGACATTTGGGACCGAAAAACAGAGGAGCTGGAAAATGACAGCAATGTGTTGAATATGGATCCTGGTGCAGCTAAGGTTTCCTTTACCTCTGATAAAAATCCTGCTCCCAACAGCCTTCAGGTAGTACTGCGTTCCCAGGAGATCCGTGCCCCGAAAAAGAATGATGTAATTGACCCGGAGCAGGGAAGGGCTGCTGCAACGCCTTTGGATCGAATCGGCAGAGTATTTCACAGGATTTTTCATCTGGTAAAATCCCTGTTTTCCTGAAATGAAGCGTGTTTTCTGGATTTAAGAATTATTCATAAAAAAACAAGAACCCCTTTCTTAATTTCATTTGTCACTGTCCTTCCAGGAAGGTATAATAGAGGCACCCCATTCGGGT
>CALISX010000187.1 GCA_938041725.1 uncultured Lachnoanaerobaculum sp. | reverse complement strand
TCCCGGTTTACCTTATAGTATCGGGTTTTCATAGTCCGTCCCCTGTGCGAATCTTTTTCTGCCGGTTTCTTTCATTTCTCTTTTGCTTATAGTCCTCTTTTTTTTCCAAAAGCTCCTCATAGGCCCTTTCATCCACCCCCTTCATGGTTTTAATCACAAAGTACCTTCCCTCCCTGGAACGGATGCGGATCTTCCCCCGGACATAGCCATGCTGGGGACAAATCCCCAGCCCAAAGTAATTCCTTTGATTGGAGGAAAACCAGCGGATTTTTTTCTTCAGCATCCGATGGCAGCAGTTGCATACAATATCCGTTACGGTTTTGTTTTCAATGATCTCTTCCTTGGAAGCAAACAGCATGGATACATATTTGGAGTAGCCGGGAAAATCCAGATAAAGCTCCTCCTCCTCATTTTTGGGAAGGGTATAATAATCCAAAGAAAGATACTCTCCCACCTGAGAAAAATCAATGGATTTCATGATTTTTGCCGTATAATAGGCATCGTCCAGGGCATGGTGAAACCCCCGGTCCATGGTCAGTTTTTGCTTTTCCACTGCCTTTTCCAAGGGATACCGATCCTGCAAAGGGTCCGGATAAAGAAGATTATAAAGCTTTTGGATATCATAATATAAAAGGGGATAGGGAAAAGTATTCTCCACCAGATGGTATTTCATATTCCTTTGAAATTCCGTTAAATCCATATTGCCCCAGGTGCAGAATACCACCGGATTTTCCTGTTTTTTCAAAAGACCGCACCAGTCAAAAAACTCTTCTGCCGCCTGGGCAAAGGGAACCCCCAGCTTTCGCAGCTCATGAATGCCTATGTGCCCCACCTCATGAACTTTGAAATGTATTTTTTTGTACACCACCGGACGAATCACCCTGTGAAAGGAGTCTATGATTTCATGATTTTCATTTAATTTATAGGCCCCCAGCTCAATGATTTCAAAGGGAATACCCGGTACAGAGTATTCCTTTCCGTCGGGGCTTTGGTTCCACTCCAGGTCTAATACAATATAGGTCTTCTTGGTCATATTTTTAAAAAAGCACATCCGAAGATGTGCTAAAGCTTTACTCGTTCTTCTCGTTTCTTACAATGGCATCCTTACGCATGGGAATCCGGCAGTTTTTGTTGCTGCCGAACTCTACAATCACTGTATCATCTGTGATATCAATCAGCACACCGTAAAAGCCGGAAGCAGTCTCCACCGTATCCCCTACCGCCAGGCTGGAGAAAAGCTCCTCCTGCTTTTTCTTTTCCTTGCGCTGGGGTCTGTAGGCCATAAAATAAAAAATGGCGCCGATAAAAACCACATACATTACAATCACGCCTATATTCATGCCTCCCCCGGCCGCTGCTGCTAAAATGTTCATTTCCCCTCCTGATTTGTGCCTGCATTCCAGGCCTCCAGTCGTTCTTTCTTATACTGTGAAAACCGGCCTCCCCGGATGGCATCCCGGACTTCCTGCATCATTGTATTATAAAAATACAGATTATGCAATACGCAAAGCCGCATCCCCAGGATCTCTCCTGCCTTTAACAAATGCCTGATATAGGCTCTGGAATAGAAGCGGCAGGCAGGGCAGCCGCATCCCGAATCTATGGGGGCCATATCTGCCTCATATTTTTTATTGAAAAGATTCATCTTTCCATGGCTGGTGTACACATGACCGTGCCGGCCATTGCGGCTGGGATAGACACAGTCAAAAAAATCCACGCCCCGCTCCACTGCCTCTAAAATATTGGCAGGGGTTCCCACCCCCATCAGATAGGTGGGCTTGTGCAAGGGAAGATGCTCCACCGTCACATCCAGAATATGATACATCTGTTCATGGCTTTCTCCCACTGCCAGTCCCCCCAAAGCATAGCCCTCCAGCTCCATTTCTCCGATTTCTTTGGCATGGCGGATACGAACATCCTCCAGAATTCCTCCCTGGTTAATGCCAAAGAGCAGCTGGTTTTTGTTGATGGTTTCCTCCAGGGCATTCAGCCGCTTCATCTCCTCTTTACAGCGATAAAGCCATCTGGTGGTTCTGTTCACAGACTCCTCGATGTATTTTCTTTCTGCCAGGGCAGGAGGGCATTCGTCAAAGGCCATGGCAATGGTGGAGGCCAGATGGGACTGGATTTGCATGCTTTCCTCCGGCCCCATGAAGATTTTTCTCCCGTCTATATGGGACCGGAAGGTTACCCCCTCCTCCTTGATCTTTCGAAGGCCTGCCAGAGAAAACACCTGGAAGCCTCCGGAATCAGTGAGAATGGGCCTGTCCCAGTGCATAAAGGCGTGAAGCCCTCCCAGCCTGTGAATCAATGCATCCCCGGTGCGTACATGAAGATGATAGGTGTTGGAAAGCTCAATCTGACAACCGATTTCCTTTAAATCCTCTGTGGACACCCCTCCCTTAATGGCCGCCAAAGTCCCTACATTCATAAATACCGGGGTTTGTACTGTGCCATGCACTGTGGTCATTACAGCGCTTTTGGCCCGTCCCTCCCTGGCAACAATTTTATATTCCATGGACTACACCACGGCTCCGTTTTTGTCTTTTTTATTCTCTTCTTTGGCTCTTATCCTTTTTTTCCTGGCTTTTCTTTCCTCCTCCCGGGCTTCCCTTTGGGCTGCCAGCCTTTTATCCTGGCTGTTGCTGAAGTAATACCAGAAAATGCTGGAAAGGAACACAGAGGAATAGGTACCAGCCACAATACCCACCATAATGGGCAGAGCAAACTCTCTAATAGAGGGCACGCCCATAATAAACAAGATAAACACCATGATAAAGGTGGTAAGGGAGGAATAAATACTCCTGGTCAAAGTCTGGGTAATGCTGGTATTGATAATCTCCTCCTTGGCAGCCTTGGGCATCAGAGATTTGTTTTCCCGGATTCTGTCAAAGATAACAATGGTGGCATTAATGGAATATCCCACAATGGTCAATACACAGGCAATGAAGGTGGATCCCACACTCCAGCGAAGCACTGCATAAAAGGCAATCACCACCAGCACATCATGGATCAAAGCCAGCACAGAGCTGGAGGCAAAACGGATATCCTTAAACCGAAACCAGATATACAAAAGCATCAGCACAGTGGCAAAAAAGGTGGCAATCACCGCATCCTTTTTCATCTCCGCACTTACTGCACCGGAAATGCTCTCTGCGGTGATTTTTTCCTCATCCACTCCAAAGTTTTCCGCCAAAGCAGCATTGAGAGCCATTCTTTCATCCTTTGAAAGGGATCTGGTTTTAATAATCACCTCTGTGGTACCCTTTACCTTCTGGGTCTGGGTGCCTGCTTCCTTGGTGATTCCCTCCACCACCGGCACCACCTTAGAAGAAATATCCTCCAGGCTCATGTCCTCATTAAAGGTAACATTGGTGGAGGTTCCCCCCTTAAAGTCAATGCCATAGTTAAAGATGCTTCCAATGGAGGCCTTATTCACCCCCATAAATACCACACCTGCCAAAATCACCACAGCGGAAACAGCCATGGCGATCTTTCCCTTGCTCACAAAATCAAAGGGCTCTCTGTCCTTCTTGGTGCCGTAAAGCCTTTCATTGGCAAAGCCCAGATTATAAAAGGCATTCATAATAAACCGGGTTACAAACAATGCGGTAAACATGGACAGCACAATACCCAAAGCCAAAGTGGTGGCAAATCCCTTTACAGTGCCGGAGCCCCGCAAATAAAGCACAGCCGCTGCAATCAGGGTGGTAACATTTCCGTCCACAATGGCGGAGAGGGCCTTTTTAAAGCCGGTTTTAATGGCAGAGTCCACACTTTTGCCCAGACCGATTTCCTCTTTGATACGGGTAAAGATAATCACATTGGCATCCACCGCCATTCCAATGGACAGCACAATACCTGCAATACCCGGCAAAGTCAAGGTTACATCAAAGGCTGCCAGCAGCAGAAGCATTAAAATTACATAAATGCTCAGGGCAATCACTGCAGCCAAACCGGGCAGCAAAAAGATCACCAGCATAAATACAGCCAGTACAATAAAGCCCACCAAGGCAGCCCGGAGGCTGGTGGCAATGGCCTCCTGCCCCAGCTTTGCCCCCACCACATTGGAACGCAGCTCCTCCAGCTCCAGAGAAAGGGAGCCGATACGAATGGTGGATGCCAGGTTTTTGGCTGTATCATAGTCCGACATGCCTGTGATCTGGGCCTGACCTCCGGTAATGGGCTGGTTTACCACGGGATCGGAATAGACTTTTCCATCATATACAATGGCAATTTGTTGTCCCACCAATCTGGTGGTGGCCTCTGCAAAGGCCTTGGTTCCGGATTCCGTAAAGGTCAAAGACACCACATAGTTGTCTGTACCGGTTTGCTGGGAAACCCCGGGCTGGGCATCTGCCACCTGGTCTCCTGTAAGAATCACATTTCCCTGATGATCCATAAAATACAAGGATCCGGGCTTTCCCAGTTCTTCTAAGATGGCATTGGCATCGGAAACCCCGGGAATATCAATATTGATGCGGTTGGTGCCCTCTCTGTACACCTCAGCTTCTGTGGAGTAGTTCTGCACCCTTTGCAAAAGCTTGTGTACCGTGTCCTCCATATCCTCATCAGAAGGATTGTCAATGGTGGTTTGATAGGTGATGCTCACACCTCCTGCCAGATCCAGCCCCAGCTTGATTCTGCCGGTTTTCTTCTTTTCCTCCTCCTTCTTTTCCCCATCGGCTGCCGCGCTGCTCTCCCCCTCCGGGCTCCGGGCCTGGGTGCTTTCTAAGGCTGCATCTGTACTGCTTTGGGCCCCTGTGGTTTCTGCGATTGCTGCGCTGCTTTGGGCCGCCGGGGAACTCTCTGCTGCAGTACTTTCTGCCACAGGGCTGCTCTCTGTGTTTTGGGCTTTGTCATCCAGTCTGGAATTTTTCATCACCGACACTGCCAGGTAGCCGAAAAAAAACAAGGCGGCAATGACCAGAACCAGGCTCAAAATACCCTTTTGCTTACTGTTTTTCATGGATTTATTCTCCTTCTTCTTCCGAAAGTGCTGCCTTAATCATGATAGCACACTCGATTCTTTTCTTTTGCAATGCACAGCCGATGTCATAGGTATCCGTCAAAGAGTTATGAAAGCTGTAGGAATTGGCCGCACATCCGCCGCTGCAGTAAAATCTGGCATAACAGTTCTTGCATTTTGGCTTGGCATACACATTGCAAAGCTTGAACGCATTGCAAATATCCCTTCTTTTCAAGCCCTCAAACACATTTCCCAGCAAAAACTCTTCCTTCCCCACAAACTGATGGCAGGGATAGAGATCCCCCCAGGGGGTTACTGCCAGATATTCTGTTCCTGAGCCGCAGCCGGAAAGGCGCTTGGCCACACAGGGGCCCTGGGACAGGTCAATATTGAAATGGAAGAAGTTAAACCCCCTTCCCTCTTTTTTCCTTTTAATATATTCCCTGGCCAGATTGTCATATTCCGCCATGACCAAAGGGACATCCTCCTCCCGGATGGTATAGGGCTCCCTGGGGTCCCCCACCACCGGCTCCATGGAGGTCTGCTTAAATCCCAGATCTGCAAAATGCAGCACATCCTTGGAAAATTCCAGATTATTTCTGGTAAAGGTCCCCCGGATATAATAATCCCTGGTTCCCCGCTCCTTCACAAATCTTTGGAATTTTGGCACAATCACATCATAGCTGCCTCCGCCTCCCCGGGTGGGGCGCATCCTGTCATTCACATCCCTCCGGCCATCCAGAGACAAAACCACATTGCTCATTTCCCGGTTGCAAAATTCCATTACCTCCTGGTTTAACAGCATCCCATTGGTGGTAATGGTAAAACGGAAGTTCTTTTGATTTGGCTCCTCCAGGCTCCTGCCATACTGCACCAGCTTTTTTACCACCTGCCAGTTCATCAAAGGCTCGCCGCCAAAAAAGTCCACCTCCAGGTTCCGCCGGTTTCCGGAACTGGCCACCAGAAAATCCAGGGCCGCCTTTCCCACCTCATAGCTCATGAGGGCTCTTCTGCCATGGTATTCCCCCTCCTCTGCAAAGCAGTATTTGCAGGCCAAATTGCAGTCATGGGCAATGTGGAGACAAAGGGCCTTTACCACCGTTTTTCTTGCCTTAAAGTCCCGGATATAGGGCTCATAGCTGTCTGGGGTATACAGCTCCTGGGCATTCACCAGCTCCTGGAGATCCTCCAGGGCCTCTTCAATCTCCTCTTTGCTGTAGCGCCCTCCAAGGGCCTCATGGATTTTTTCTTTTACGTTGTTTGACAAAGGACTGGGAGCATCCATCTCACCGATGAACTTTTCTCCTGCCTCTATGGCATCATACATAAGCTCATCAGTGACATGTACGGAACCCGAATTGACATCCAAAACGATATTGTATCCGTTATTCTTATACTGATGTATCACATTCTCCTCTTTCTATCTTCCCCTTCTGCCGGGCTGGTCCTCCCCTACAAAAAAATCCCTTTACACTCGTAAAGGGATTTTTAGGAAAGCACTGCCTGCCGGCTTGCCGGCTTTTCCAAAGGCAACTCTGCCTGGGAAAAAGATGCATCTTAAAAGCTCTGACCACCCTAATACAGCAGCTTACCGGTCAGGGTTCTCGCATCCCTGGTTGCCCACTGTACAGGAAGTTTTACATGCGGACTGACAGGATGTCTGGCACTCGCCGCATCCGCCCTTCTTCAAGCTTTCTTTTAATGTCTTGTTGCTCAATGTTTTCACATGCTTCATAAACCTTCTCCTTATTCGTGCAAGTTTTAAACGAACACATTCTACCATAAAGAAAGGGGATTTTCAACAACCAAAAAGGGACGGGAGCCTGCGGCCTCCTTTATCTTTTGCCGGGCATACCATGGAAAAGAAGGCCCCTCCCGGAGCCTCCCTTCCAAAATCCTATGTTAAAATCCGTAATCCCTAAATAACTCTATGGCAAAGGACAAAAGATTTTCGTCCTCCCCTGTGTGCTACTGCCGGGCGGCCTGGCGCTGGGCTCTGGCGGCCAGAATGGCGTCAATCCTTGCCTGGGCCTGGGCCTCCTCCCCGGTAATCACATATACCTCCTGGTATCTTACCCCATGGTTTCTGGTTTCTCTGTCATTTCTCATAAAGATATCAATGGTCTGGCCTTTGATATTGCTTCCCTTATCCTCCACTGTATAAATGGTATCGCTGTTTCCGATGCGCACCTTGGTGCCCTTGGGAAGCACGGACCAATCTGCTGCAATGGTTCTTCCCACTGCAGGAACCGTCCCCGCTGCAGTGATCCGGAGGGATCGCAGTCTAAAGAGTAGGCATAGGTCTTAAAGGTTCCCAGGGATTTTCCCTTCATGGAAGCCCTCAAAGCAGCTATTTCTTCATCCTCCTGGGCAACCAAAGCCTCCTCCTGAGCCTGGGCTTCCTGTCTGGCAGCCTCCTCCCGGGCCAAGGCCTCCTGTCTGGCAGTCTCCTCCCGTTCCAGAATTTCCTGCCTGGCGGCCTCTTCCTTTTCCCTTTGGGCTTCCTCCGCCTGCCTTCTGGCCGCTTCCTCCGCCTCAGCTATTTTTTCATCATATTGATCTGAATCCACGCCAAAAGCCGGACCTGTTACACTGTCCACCTCTTCCTGCAGGGTGTCGGCAGCGTCTGTATTTACCTTCACCACCTTGGCGGAAGCATAGACATTGCCTGTTACCAATGTAGTACACATGGCAGCTGCCAGCGCCAGCCTGGTTATCCTCTTTCTCATTATGTTCCTCTCTTGCAAAATCAATTTATTTTGTTTAGGGATGTTTAAATTATATTACATAATTGTTAAATGTCAAGCCCTAAATATTTCGAGAGTTTTAATGAGTGGTAATTCGAGAGTAACAAAGAGAGAAGCAGCCTGAATGCCGGCTGCTGTTAAAGGGTACTAGGAAGCCCGCTCCGGCATCTTTACTACCTCCTGGCAGATCCCCAGGGTGGAGTCTCTGTGGGATACCAAAAGCACCGTCTTCCCCCGGCTTTCCTCCTTCAGGGATTTTAAAATCATTCCCTCATTCAGGCTGTCCAAATTGGAGGTGGGCTCATCCAAAAGCATCAAATCGCTTTGGTGCAAAAAGGCTCTGGCCAGACCGATTCTTTGCTTTTCTCCGCCGGAAAGACTTTCACCCAGTTCACTGACCTGGGTGGCGTATCCCTTGGGAAGGTCCATAATAAAGTCATGAATGGAGGCCTTTCGGGCCGCTTCCATAATTTCCTCCTGGTCCGCCTCCGGCTTTGCAATGGCAATATTGGCGGCAATGGTGTCGTGGAACAGCAGCGTCTCCTGGGTAACAAAGCTTTCCAGATTCCGAAGACAGGATGTGTTGATACGACGGATATCCTTCCCGGAAATTTCCACCCTTCCCCTGTCTGCATCCCAAAAACGCATCAAAAGCTTTAGCACCGTGGATTTTCCGCAGCCGCTTTTTCCATAAATGCCGGTGATGCTTCCCTTGGAAATCTCCAGATTCAAACCGGAAAGCACAGGGCTTTCCTTCTCATAAGAAAAATCGGTTTCAATCAAAGAGGCTCCGGTAAAGGCTGTTTCCTCCCCCTGGGTCACTTCTTCGATGCTTTCCTTTTCCTCCAGCAAACGCAGCACCCGCTCTCCGCTGGCCAAAGTCTGGCTTAAATTATCGGAAAGGCTGGCAAGAAGGCTGACGGGACCAAAGGAGCTCATCATGGCCACGGTTACCGTAACCAGGCCTGCAAAATCCAGGACAGATCTTTGGTACAAATACAGGGAAAGAAAGAGCATGGCAAAGGAAAAAGCCATAATGGAAAGCCCTGTAAAAGCGCTGTTGCTGCCTTCGATTTCCCTGAGTCCTTTTTGTTTTTGGGAAAGGGCATCACAGCCGGTTTCCAGATCCGCCAGCCTTTGCTTTCCCAGGCCAAACTGCAGGATCTCCAAAAGCCCCCGCAAAGAATCCAGCACAAACCCGTTCAATTCTCCAAAGGTGCTTCGATAGGCCATGCCAATGGCCTTGTTTCGCCTGCTGTTGATCACCGGCAGACATAATCCCACCCAAAGGTAGCCGGCAGCCGCCAACAGGGCACAAAGGGGAGAAAAGCTCCCTATGTAAAGGACCATCATAAGGCATACAAAAAAGGCAATGGCCACCGGGGAAATGGTATGGGCATAAAACACCTCCAGCAGCTCCGTATCCGAAGTGATCAGGGCAATCAGATCCCCCCGGTTTTTTCCCTCCAGCTTGGCAGGGGCCAGCCGCCGCAAAGCGTCAAATACCCGGCTTCGTATAATTTCCAAAAGCTTAAAAGCAATGTAGTGATTGGAGTACTGCTCAATATAGTGGAGCACTCCCCGCAAAAGGGCCAGGAGGGGAAGCAGCCACAGCAAATACCCAGGGAATCCCCCGGGGGAGGAATCAAGCATGGGTAAAATCCCCCGGGTCCCCAGTACTGTTAAAAATATGGCGCAAAGAAATCCCAACACCCCTGCGGCAATGGCCAGAAGAATCACAGGAAAAAGGGGCCAGGCCAGACCCATGAGTTTTCCCATAATTTTTATACCGGATCTACGCATAATGCACCCTCCTTTCTGCTTCCCCCTTCCGCAGCATACCAAAGGAAGGGGATCCCTTTGCCGAATCCCTTTCCAAAGAAGGGGAAGCAGCTGCTTTGCTGTACTGCTCCAGCTCCTCCTGCCTTTGGAACAAAGCCGCATACATGCCCCCCCGCTCTAAAAGCTCCTGATGGGTGCCGGCCTCCTGAATGATATGGTCTCCCAGCACAAAGATTTGATCCGCTCCCACCACATTGAAAAGCCTGTGGGAAACCAGCAAAATGGTTTTGGTTTGGGACAGGCGGCGGATCACCTCCATAATGGCCTCCTCGCTTTCCTTGTCAATGTTGGAGGTGGCCTCGTCAAAGACATACACCTGGGTATCATGGAGAATGGCCCGGGCCAGGGCCAGTCTTTGCCGCTGGCCCCCGGAAAGGTTTTCCCCCCTTTCCTTGACCTGGGTATCCAGCCCCTTCTGGCTCCTGGCCCAGTTCCCCAAATGCACCTCGTCCAACACCTGCCAAAGCCTTTCTTCCGAAGCCTTGGGGGCTGCCATTCGAAGATTGCTTTCCAGGGTTCCCTGGAACATATAGCTGTTGCATCCCACCAAAGTCAGATGCTTTGCCAGACTTTCTTCGGATATGTCCCGAAGCTCTGTGCCGTTCCAAAGGATGCTTCCCTCATAGCCGGTGTTTTTGCCTGTTAAAATACCGGCTATGGTGCTTTTTCCGCTGCCGGAAGCACCAACTATGGCAGTAACGGATTTTTCCCTAAGACAAAGACTGATATCCCGCAGGATCTCCCGCTCCGGGCTGTAGGAAAAGCCCACCCCCTCCAAAAGGATTCTGGCAGGACCGGAGGGAGCCTGTTTTTCTCCTCTGCCCTTTGGAACCAGGTCTAAAATCTCGAACAACCGGTCCGAGGCCGCCATGCCGTTCATGGCAATGTGGAACAAAGAACCCAGTCTCCGCATGGGAAGGAAAAATTCTGCTGACAAAAGAATCAATGTCAGGGCCCCTGCGATTCCTGTTCTTTGACTGTACAATTCCCCCAGTCCCAAAAGGATTCCCAGGGCAGCGCCTCCATAGGCGATAAAGTCCATCACAATAATGGAATTAATCTGCATCAGCAAAACCCGCATGGTGATTCTTCGAAACCGCCCTGCCTCCTCCTTCATCTGCTCTGCCTTTTTGCCGTCTGCCTGATAAATCTTCAAGGTAGTAAGGCCCTGAAGATTTTCCAAAAAGGAAGAACCCAAGCTGGTATACTGCCCCCAGTACTTTCGCAGCAGTTTTTTTGCAAATTTTTGCACAATAACAATGGAAAGGGGAATCAGGGGCACACAAATCAGCAAAGCCGTGCTGGCGTAGATACTGATGGGCAGCAGAACAAAAAACAGGGTCAAAGGGCCCAGGACACTGTAGAACAGCTGGGGCAGATAGCTGCCAAAGTATACTTCCAGCTGCTCCACCCCCTCCACCGCCACCTGCACTGCAGCGGCAGTGGAAATCTGCTCATGATACCCAGGCCCCAAAGACAAAAGCTTTTCATAGAGCTTTAACCGCAGGCTTTTTTTTACATCCTGACTGGCCAGGCTGGAAGCTTTGGCGGCCATTTTTAAAGAAATCCCCCGCAAAAAAAGGGAAAGAGCCAGGGCACACAGTATCAAAAGCCCCCCTGCCGTCCTTTTCTCCAAAACCTCCTCAATCATCCCTCCTGTGGCAAAGGCCGCTAAAATAGCGCTGCAAAGAGCAATCCACTGCCAAAATACATTCAGCAGAATATATCTCCCTGCCTCCTTTACCAGGGAAAACAGTCTTTTTTTGATCATAATTTCCTCTCATCTACCACCTCCGGCAGGATTTCCTGCCGGGTTTTTACAACAAAAACAAAGTACAGCACATGGAGCAGCCATACGACCCCCATAATGACCTTGGCAAAGGGCGGGGAAAAGAAAATTCCCAGGGCAAAAATCAGACTTACCGTCAACATGATCTTTACCTTGGCCCTCCCGGTCATGGACCGGGAGACCACCAAATCATGCACATGTTTTTTGTAGAGTGTTGTGGATAGAAACCACTGGTGAAAGCGTTTTGAGCCCTTTGCAAACAAGGCCAGCGCTGCCACTAAGAAGGGGGTGGAGGGGAGGATGGGTAAAAAAATACCCACAACCCCTGCCCCCAGGGATACAAAAGCCAGCAAAACGCAAAGGCCATTTACCACCCTTTTCAATATTTCCTCCTTTTTTTCATCCAGGTGCTGCCTGCCCCGAGCAAGGACATGAACAGCAGGATCAATAAGGCGCTGACCGGCGTTTTATCTCCTGTATAGGGGATTTTTCTGCCATCTGCAGCCAGATTGCTGCTGCCGGTTTTTTCTGCCAAAACACTTTCCTTGGTACCGGAAGCCGCCGGCGCTTTTTGGGCAGCAGAAACAAATTTCACATTTCCGCCGGAGGAGCTGCCTCCAAAGGAAGCCTCTAAAGCCTTGGTTTCCGGCTGTGTCTGATTTTGCACCTGGGTACTTTCCGCCAGGGCATAGAGACTGAAGTGATCCACATTGGCTTCAAAGAATCCATCCTTCACACTTCCCCGGATCAAAACCGCCTCTCCCTGCTCTGGAATATAGTACAGCACCAGCTTGGCCGGGTCATATCCCTGGGGCAGGGGGAAACGCAGCTGCACAGTACCATTGGGCTGCACTGCCGTTTCTCCGGATTTTAATTTAATGTCGTATAACAAAAATTTGACAACCTTACCCTCTAAAGCCTTGTTGGCCAGCTCGGATTCGGTTTTTACGGCACTCAGACGCACATCCGGGCCCCCCAGAGCCCCGCTGACTCTGATGCCTGTGGCAGCATCTACCAGCTCTCCGGTTTTGGCAGCGGCAGTGGTTTTTGCCGTCTTGTCCTCGGTTTTTGACTCGTCCACCTCTCCTGTAAGCTTGTCCCATTTTTCCTCGGTGGTTTTTTTCAAGCTTCCCCAGGTAACCTTTAATCTGGCTTTTACCGGGTCGGTGCCCATTACATCCACCTTCGGATCCACCATTACCTTATAGTAAGAGGATTTCGTGTTGGGCAGATCAAATTCATAGATCCACTGATCCTTTTCCGTGGACACCAGCTTGGCATTTCCATAATCCGATCCGTCATACACAAAGAAGTCATACAAATGGGTGGTAATACCGCTGGTGGTCATCTGCTTGGTGATAAGACGCATGGTAGCCGTATCTCCGGAGATATGCACATAGGCGGTTTTATTCAAGGCAGGATTTCCCATGGAAGCCTTGTTCATGGAAGAATGCCACAGGGCCACCGGCACGGTGTAATACCCCTCCTTACCCTTTACCTTGGACTCTGTATCCTTATCCTCCTTTTCCTTTTGGTTGCCTCCCTTTTGATCAGGATTATTCTGCGGGTTCTGATTTCCTCCATTGTTGTTGGGAGTGGGATTTTGTCCCGGCTCTGCCACCTTCAGTCCCTTTATGGCTTCCTTTAGGGCGTTCACTTGGGCCATAATTTGTTCCTTTGTAGCAGTTCCCTCCTGGAGCATGGCAGAGGCCTGGTCATACTCAAAGGAAAGAAGGTTCAAGGAATCCTGGGTATAGCGCACAGATCCCTGAAGGATGGATAGCACATTTTTCATGGCTGCCTTTAAGGGAGCAAAATCTCCCCTTGGGGTATCCTTTTGATCCGGATTTTGTCCCAGAGAGACTCTGGCGGCCTTAGCAGCCGTAAGGGCCTCTTTCCGTTGGCTCAGCATCTCTGCCGTAACCCGAAGGGACGCATCCTTTCCGTATTCCAAAAGCTTCTCTCCAGCCTTATAGCTGTCTGCAAAGGCCTTTTGGCTAATCTCTGTATATCCTCTGTCGGAAAGATCCAGGGACATCTCAGAAAGAAGGGACTGGAGATCCTTATATTCCTGACTGGCGGCAATTCCCGTTTCCGGCTTTTGTTCCGGTTTTTGCTCCGGTTTCTTTCCAGGATTCTTGATGGAATTTCCATTG
>CALISX010000186.1 GCA_938041725.1 uncultured Lachnoanaerobaculum sp. | reverse complement strand
CCGCAAATTAATTGCGGAAGTCAAAAATCAGCTATGACACAGTGGATTATTGTGGCCTCAAATGAGAGATAAAAATACACAACTGCCAGTCTGAAACCGGTCTTTTCTTAAGGCTCTTGGGAGTGTCTTATAAAAACATAGGACAGGCAAGGGTATCCCCATGCCTTTATGAGATAGAAGCCGTCAAGCCATCGAGCTACTGTTCGAAGATGCGGTGGATTTTGAGACATTTTCCAAGTCTGATTTCCGTGCCGTGAAGGTGCTGGAATGCGAGGTGGTGCCAAAGTCCAAGAAGCTTTTAAAGTTCGTCCTGGATGATGGAGCAGCCGAAAAATGCGTGATTTTCAGCGGTATTCATGAGTTTTATGAGCCTGAGCAGCTGGTGGGAAAAACCTGCATCGCCATCACCAACCTGCCGCCCAGAAAGATGATGGGCATTGATTCCTGCGGCATGCTGATCAGTGCTGTCCACCAGGAAGGCGAGGAAGAAAGACTCCATCTGCTGATGGTGGATCCGGCCATCCCGGCAGGGGCAAAGCTGTACTAAAAAGAGGCGCGTTGGCGTACACCAATAAGCCGAAAAAACGTGACGTACTGTATTGCCGGAAATGGCCCGATTTTTACACACTTACACCAAACGTACACCATATGATGCAGAAACTGCTGCAGAAGGCAAAAGTCAAGGGTGGAAAAGCTCCAAAACAGAACATTGATACATGGTTACAGCCCTAAGGAACACACCTTGGGGCTGTTTTCATATCCCAGATCCTCTTAAATGAGCTAATCAAGAGGATTCGGAATGAAGGCGTTTATTCATTGCTTTAAAAGGCAGTGGGTAAACGCCTTTTTTTGTTGCCCAAAAACAGGTACAGATGAAGGAGGTACAAATGGCAATGACGTATGAAGCGTTTCTGGATCAGATGAAAAAGGATCTGGAAGCCTGGTTTGCGGACTATCTTCCTGAGAAGTACTCCCAGGTAAAGATCGGGATCCGTGATGTGGAGAAGGTCCAGGGAGAGTCCTACAGAGGGATTTCATTCCGAAACGGCGATTCCCCGGTAGAGGGGAACATGAACATGCACGGCGCGTTTGAGGCATACCAGGCAGGAGAATCCTGTGACGGTATCCTGCAGCAGATCGAGGATGCCATCATGCAGCAGGTGGATCAGATGCCGCATTTCAGCGTG
>CALISX010000185.1 GCA_938041725.1 uncultured Lachnoanaerobaculum sp. | reverse complement strand
ATACGGTTGGCAGGACTTTGGTGAGTGCGGGAACGGTGGAAAAGGCTGTTAAGGCTGAATTGGAGAAAACCAATGACACCGATGCAGCAGCTTATATTGGAACTTTGGTCGCTAAAAGAGCTCTGGAAAAAGGTATCGAAAAGGTAGTTTTTGACAGAGGAGGATTCCTCTATCAGGGTAAAGTCGCTGCTTTAGCAGATGCTGCCCGTGAAGCAGGACTGCAATTCTAATAGGAGGAGAACTATGAAAAGACAAATCATCGATCCCAGCAAGCTGGAATTAAATGACAGAGTCGTAAATATTAAGCGGGTATCCAAAACCGTAAAGGGCGGACGTACCATGAAGTTTTCCGCTCTTGTGGTAGTAGGTGATGGAGAGGGTCATGTGGGCATTGGCCTGGGGAAGGCCGGAGAGGTTCCCGAAGCCATCCGTAAAGGCAAGGAAGCAGCCACCAAGGCTTTGGTGGTGGTAAAGATTGATGAGAATAAAAGTATTCCCCATGACTTTACAGGAAAGTTCGGAA
The DNA here is from genome assembly GCA_938041725.1 of uncultured Lachnoanaerobaculum sp. Taxonomy (GTDB): domain Bacteria; phylum Bacillota; class Clostridia; order Lachnospirales; family Lachnospiraceae; genus Lachnoanaerobaculum. Next base: position 2,966 of record CALISX010000185.1, on the reverse strand, counting down.
GCTCCAGTGTGCTTTTAAAGAGGGCTCCGGAAGGAACCGGTATTATTGCAGGAGGTCCGGTGCGTGCCGTGCTGGAACTGGCAGGCATTAAGAATATTCGTTCCAAGTCTCTGGGATCCAATAACAAGACCAATGTATGTCTTGCCACCTTGCAGGGGCTTTTATCCCTAAAGACCCCGGAGGATGTTGCAAGACTCCGTGGAAAATCCGTAGAAGAGATTTTGGGATAAGGAGGGAATATGGCAAAGTTAAAAATCACATTGGTAAAATCCCCCATCGGTGCGATTCCAAAGCAGAAGGCAACAGTGGAGGCCCTGGGCCTTAGAAAGTTAAACAAGACAGTGGAGATGCCTGACAATGATGCCGTCAGAGGTATGATCTGGCATGTAAGACACCTGGTAAAGGTCGAAGAAGTCTAAAATTTTAGAAAAGGAGGTGCAATCATGGATTTATCAAATTTAAAGCCGGCTTTGGGTTCCAAGCAAAGCGATAATTTCAGACGGGGCCGTGGTCATGGCTCAGGAAACGGAAAGACAGCAGGCAAGGGACATAAGGGACAGAAAGCCCGTTCCGGTGCCACCAGACCCGGTTTTGAAGGCGGACAGATGCCCTTATACAGACGTATCCCTAAGAGAGGCTTCACCAACCGCAACAGCAAGGACATTGTGGCCATCAATGTTTCTGTTTTGGAACGGTTTGAGGATGGCTTTGAGGTAACGGTAGCGTCCCTGCTGGAGCGCAAGGTTATCAAAGAGTCCAGAGACGGGGTGAAGATCCTGGGAAATGGTGAATTGACGAAAAAGCTTACTGTGAAGGGCTGTGCTGTCAGCGAAGGTGCAAAAGCAAAGATTGAAGCCGCAGGCGGAAGTTGCGAGGTGATCTGATATGCTGACAACACTCCGTAATGCATTTAAGATAAAGGATATACGAAAGAAACTTCTGTATACATTTATAATGCTGGTAGTGATTCGCTTCGGAAGCAACCTACCAATACCGGGTGTGAACACAAAATATTTTGCTGAGTTTTTTGCAAAACAAACCGGTGATGCTTTTAGCTTTTTTAATGCCATGACCGGTGGATCCTTTGAAAACATGAGTGTACTTGCATTGAGCATTACCCCCTATATTACCAGTTCGATTATTATGCAGCTGATGACCATTGCCATCCCCGCATTGGAAGAGATGCAGAGGGACGGCGAGGACGGACGCAAAAAAATCGTGGAATATACCAGGTATTTGACCATTGCATTGGCCTTGATCCAGTCCACAGCCATGACTGTGGGATTTGGCGCCGAGGGACTGCTGCTGCACTATGGTGTTAAGAGTGTGATCGTTTCCATCGTAACGATGACGGCAGGAAGTGCATTTTTGATGTGGATGGGTGAAAGGATTACAGAAAACGGCGTGGGCAATGGTATTTCCATTGTGCTGCTGTTTAATATTCTTTCTTCCCTGCCCAAGGATCTGGGACATTTGTATGAAAAATTCATCAAGGATCAAAGCATTGCTAAAACGGTGGTAATCGGCCTGGTTATTTTGGCGATTATCGCAGCCATGGTGGTGTTTGTAATTGTATTACAGGATGCAGAGCGGAGAATTCCTGTTCAATATTCTGCGAAAACGCAGGGAAGAAGGAGCAACTGGGGCGGGCCCTCCTCCAATATTCCTTTAAAGGTAAATACGGCGGGAGTAATTCCAGTAATTTTTGCTTCCTCTTTGTTTTCCACCCCCATTGTTATCGCCCAGTTCTTTCAGGTGGATTATACCACCATCGGCGGCAAGATACTCTTGACATTGAACTCTTCCATGTGGTTTAAGCCTACTGCCCCGATCTATTCCATTGGACTGGTGATTTATATTATATTGATCGTTTTGTTTGCATATTTTTATACTTCCATCACCTTCAATCCCTTGGAGGTGGCAAACAATATGAAAAAATCCGGCGGCTTCATACCTGGAATCCGTCCGGGAAAACCTACCAGTGACTATCTGCAGAAGATTCTGAATTATATTATTTTGATCGGTGCAGTGGGCCTGGTAATTGTAAGTATAATACCCATTATTTTCTCTGGTATTTTTACCATGAGCAGGCTTTCTTTCACCGGTACTTCCCTGATCATTATTGTGGGCGTGGTACTGGAAACGGTTAAGGCAATTGAATCACAGATGCTTGTCAGAAACTATAAGGGATTCTTATTGGATTAGACCGGCATTGTTGGAAAAACCACTGAGGCGTTCAGGGGTTTTTCTCTGTTAAAAGAGGGGAGGTTTCAGATGAAGATCATTATGTTAGGTGCACCGGGAGCAGGCAAGGGAACCCAGGCCAAGAAGATTGCGGATCAATACCAGATCCCCCATATCTCCACGGGAGATATTTTCCGGGCTAATATCAAGGAAAGCACGGAACTGGGCATGAAGGCCAAGGGCTTTATGGACAGGGGAGAATTGGTGCCGGATGAGATTACCATTGGCATGCTGCTGGACCGGATCCATCAGCCGGATTGCAGGGAGGGTTATGTATTGGATGGATTTCCAAGAACCATACCCCAGGCTCAGTCCCTGACCCAGGCTTTGAAGGATCTGGGAGAAAAGATTGACAGAGCCATTGATGTGGATGTTCCTGACGATGTCATCATCGAACGTATGGGGGGACGGAGAGCCTGCACAGGCTGCGGCGCCACCTATCACATCGTTTATTCTGCCCCAAAAAAAGACAGTATTTGCGACCGCTGCGGAAAAGAGCTGGTGATCCGGGAGGATGACAAGGAAGAAACGGTTAAAAAAAGACTGGAAGTGTATCATACACAGACAAAGCCTTTGATCGACTACTACAAAAATGAGAACATACTCTGCTCCGTAGATGGAACAAAGGATATGGAAGAGGTATTCATAGATATTATTTCAGTTTTGAAATAGATTGTGAGGATGAAAATGGCAGTAACAATAAAGTCTGACAGAGAAATACA
>CALISX010000184.1 GCA_938041725.1 uncultured Lachnoanaerobaculum sp. | reverse complement strand
CCTGTTTACCGCAGGGGTACTGGATGTGTTTTTAGAACAGGGCATTCATATCGAATATGTAAACGGTGTATCTGCCGGTTCCATGAATGGTATGAACTATGTTTCCAGGCAGGCAGGACGTTCCAAAAGAATTAATTTGAAATATGTGCATGATAAAAGATATATCAGCTTTATGAATATGTACCGTCGGAGGAGGATTTTTAACTTTGATTTTCTGTTTGAGGAAATATCCGGGAAATACGATCCCTTTGACTGGGATTGCTTTCTCCATGGAGGTCAACGCCTGGAAGTAGTGGCCACCCGATGCAAAACCGGGGCTCCAGCCTATTTTGACAGGGATCATACCGAAGATTTTATTGCTGCGGTAAAGGCCTCTGCCTCCATTCCCGTCATGTCTCAAATGGTGGATGTGGCGGGAAAAAAATATCTGGATGGAGGGGTATCCATGCCGGTGGCCTATGAAAGAGCCTTTACTTTGGGATATAAAAAAGCCGTGGTGGTGCTTACCAGGGAAAAGGGGTATCGAAAAAAAGAGCCCGGGGTTTTTACCCGCCGGATGTATGAAAAATACTTTGCTCCCCTGCCGGATTTTTTGAAAGCATTGCGGGAGGTACCCAGGCGCTACAATCGGATGCAGGAAGAAATGGAACGATTGAAACAGGAGGGGAAGCTCTTTATCATCCGTCCCCCCAAAAAAGTGGTGGTAAAGCGGCTGGAACAAAGCCGGGGAAAGCTGGAGGCTTTGTACCGACAGGGCCGGGAGGCGGCAGAAGAAGCAAAAGCCTCATTGCTGGAATTTCTCTAAAAACCCCCCATGCCGGCGAACCGGCGCCGCCATAGATACGTCCACCCATTCATAAAGCTGTCTTTTTCAGGAAACAGATGGCTTTATGAATGGGTGGACTATTAATTTTTTCTATGTCTCAAAGGGTGCGCCTGTTTGTTATTTTGGCAGATTGTTGATTTCCTTTTGGATTTTGGAGTTGACCCCCTTTACCGGGGGCTTCTCCTCCTCAACATCCTCATCCAGGGCGGATACAAAGAGGTATTTGCGAATCAGGAATAAAACTGCAATGGAAACCACCCCGATCAGGGTATCCACCATGCTGTGATGCTCAATGATCATATACCTGGCCACCGTGAACAAAAGCACCTCTACCACAGAATCCAGATCATGTCGTACCAGCATTTTGATTAACTCCGTGCCGATAATAATATTAAATACATACTGCAAAAAGTCGCTGGACGCACCATTTTCATACAGCTGCAAAAGCACAGTGGGAAGCCCCAAAAGGCGGATTCCAGTGCCTGCAATCACAATACAGGCCACAAGCAGTTCCAGGATAAAGGTGAATTTATACACGGGAAGGAACAAATGGTACATCTTTTCTCCGAAATGGTGTTTCATAGTATCTCCTTTGAACTTGATTTGAAGTATTATAAAAGTTTTTGCTTGAAAATGCAAATTGAACCTTTATTTAAAAGCATCTTTAGCTGCACAAGTTCTAGTCCGATCCTGCAGGACTGTCAAAGGGAGATAACGAAAGCCCCCATGCCGAACCCTCGGCATGGGGGTTAAGGGCTGCTTATGGAAAAGCTGGCTGTATTACAGCTTTTCAGACAGCCTTTCTATTGCTTTCTCCGCTATTTTTAGAGCTGTTTCTTTATGTGCAGCGGGATCATCTAAATAGTTATCCCTTATCTCCAGATAATAGTCATCATTATAGAGTACATGCAGCACGTCCCGGCCATTGTTATAGTAAGCCTCCTGCCCAAGGCCTTCTATTATCTCCAGACCGCCGGCCTTCTCAACTATTTCCTTCCCCCTTTCATACTCCTCCTTCACGCTGGAACCAAGAACCGGATGCTGTACATCGTCATTAGATGCACCGCAATAGGGCTGTTGATAGCAGTTGAGGGTAAACCCATCAGATCCACCCTTTTCCACCAGGTAGGTTGCTCCAAGCAAACCCATATAATCATTGTCCCAAAGCTTGGTATCAACAATAGAAACTCCAGTAATGGCCGACATTTCCTCCATGGTTATCAAATCTTCGGCGTGAAACGTCTTACCATCCCTTCCCTTTTCATCGACAGGTTCCACAGTAGAAGCTTCTGCAACAGAGGTTTCTGGGGCAGAAGTTTTTTCCTGCAGGCCGTCACCTGTCTTTTCTTTTACACTGCCGCAGCCTGCGGCACAAAAAGCAAGAATCAATACTGCTAAAGCTGCTGTAACTTTTTTTGCAAGAATCATAGTATACCTCCGTTTCTCCAAACATTGCTGGAAAAGATGACAGAACAACTCTAAAAGGAAAGCACTTCTACTGGATCACCCAAACCTTATCATTCGATAATTTATCGTAAATTATATAGATTTAGCGTTATTTTATCTATCAAGTCTGCCAGAGACATTTATATTATACTGCTTTTTTGTTCTTTTTACCACTATTATTAAAAATTCATCCATTACACCTGGCTGCCTTTTTTGCAGAGACGCTTTTTATCTCCGAAAGCCTTGCAGCAGTTTATGGGATCCGTCAACATGACTATGGCTCTGAACTATTCAGCCCGCACCCTGTTTGAAGGAGATCCCAGAAGACTTTTACACATTAAACTTTTAAAGCTTAATGTAACCAATCGTTGACGTACTTCTTTCATTGTAGTAGACTAGGACTTATACTTGTGGCAGTGTCCTGGTTTCAGGGCGAGGATATGGTTTCATTTACAGAGGAGGAGATTATGAAAAAAAGGATTTTTGCATGGGTTTTGGCAGCCTTGACCCTTGTCAGCTTGAGCGGATGCCAGTCAAATACTTCTGAAAGCCAGACGGCGGGACAGACAGGGGGAGCAGAAACAGAAAGTGCAGCCCCGGCCAGTGCGTCCGCAGACGCCAAGAAAATCGGTGTGCTGCAGCAGGTACAGCATCCTGCCTTAGACAGAGCCAATGAGGGATTTGTGGCTGCCTTAAAGGAGGCAGGGATTGATTATACCATTGACCAGCAAAATGCAGGGGGAGAACCTTCAGCAGCCCAGACCATTGCCTCCAAGCTGGTAAACGATAAGGATGATTTGATTTTCACCATCGGCACCACCGCCTCCCAGGCTGTGGCAGGGCTGACAGAGGACATTCCCATCGTGGTATGTGCAGTAACAGACCCTGCAGAGTCCGGACTGGCGGACAGCAATGAAAAGCCTGGAAAAAATGTTACCGGTGCTTCCGATAAAACTCCCATTAAGGAGCAGATTGCCCTTTTGACCAAACTGCTGCCGGAGGCCAAAAATGTAGGAATTCTGTACTGTACTGCAGAGCCTAATTCTGCCCTGCAGGCAAAGGATGCCATGGGGGCTATTGAGGAGAAGGGTCTTACGGGAGCAGAATACACTGTATCCAATTCCAATGAGATCCAGTCTGTGGTGGAATCCATGGTGGGGAAGGTAGATGTGATTTATGTTCCCACAGACAATGTGATTGCAGCAGGTATGAGCACTGTATCCATGATTGCCACCGAGGAGCATCAGATCCCCATTATTGGAGCAGAGGTGGCCCATGTGGAAAACGGCGCCCTGGCCACCTATGGCATTGATTATTTTGAACTGGGAAAACTGGCAGGACAGCAGGCAGTGGCGATTCTGGAAAAGGGAGAAAAGCCGGCGGAGATGCCCATTGCTTATCTGGATCAGGCCAAGTGCAAGCTGGAGATCAATGAAGAGGTGGCAAAGCAGCTGGGCATTGACACGAAGGCTGTATCTGTGGAATAAAAGGATTCTCTGACAAGGGGGATTGGTACAAAAATGCAAGGCTGTTACCCGGGTAACAGCCTTTTTAGGAGGAAGAAATGATCGCAGCGCTGTTTGGAGCAGTATCCCAGGGAATTCTTTGGGGTGTTATGGTACTGGGGGTATATATAACCTATAAACTATTGAATATTGCCGACTTGACGGCGGATGGCAGCTTTGCCTTCGGGGGCTGTGTATGCGCTGTGATGATGGTTCGATATGGGATGCATCCTGTGGCAGCTTTATTTTTTTCCTTGACAGCAGGCATGGCAGCAGGCTGTATCACTGGAATTTTACACACAGTATTTGAAATTCCTGTTATTTTAGCAGGTATTCTCACGCAGATTTCCCTTTGGTCGGTGAATTTACGGGTAATGGGAAAAAGCAATGAGCCCCTTTTAAAGCTGGACACCATATTCAGCAGCTTCAGCCGCATTACCGGGCTTTCCAACTCCCATTCCAGTATGGTTTTGGGGCTGGTGAGTGTGATTTGTGTGGTGGCAGGGCTGTATTGGTTTTTTGGAACAGAGCTGGGATCTTCCTTGCGGGCGACAGGAAACAATGAGGCCATGGTAAAGGCTCTGGGCATTAATACCGGATTTACCAAGCTTTTGGCATTGATGATCAGCAATGGCTTGATTGGACTGTCCGGGGGTTTGGTGATGCAAAGCCAAAGGTATG
>CALISX010000183.1 GCA_938041725.1 uncultured Lachnoanaerobaculum sp. | reverse complement strand
CACGCAAGCTGCCTCGCAGCGGAGTGCTGCGGGGACTTATATGCATGGTGGTGCCGGCCCCTGATGGATTATCGAATGACAGCTTCCTTTACCTTGGCAGCCTTGCCCACTCTGTCACGGAGATAGTACAATTTAGCCCGGCGGACCTTACCCTTTCTAACAACCTCAATCCTGTCCACAGAGGGGGAATGAAGAGGCCAGGTCTTTTCCACACCGATGCCATTGGAGTTCTTCCGTACAGTAAAGGTCTCCCTGGCTCCGCCGTTTTGCCTTTTCAGAACCGTTCCCTCAAAGATCTGGATTCTTTCTCTGTTTCCCTCACGGATTTTGTTATGCACCCGTACTGTGTCACCGATTTTGAACTCGTCCACCTTTTCCTTAAGCTGTTCGTTTTCAATGCTTCTGATAATATCGTTCATGTGAAACCTCCTGATTTATTCAGATGTTCTTAAGCGAAAACGCACAGCGGAACATCTCTGTTTTTCACAATCTGTGTCAACCACAACCATAGTATAGTACCATTTTTCAGGGAGAAAAGCAAGGGAGGGATTAGATTTCCCCAGTCTTAAATTTATACATCAATTCATGGCCCACACTGATATGGAAGGGAAGCACGGGAACATCCTCCCGGTTAAACCATTTGGCCTCAGACAACTCCTCCCTTTGCAAAGTAATGGTATCTTCCCCATCCAGCTCTGCGATAAAGGCCAGCATCATGGCATCGGACAAAGACCAGGGCTGGGACTTATAAAAGCGAATATTTTTTACCTTCAGCCCCACCTCCTCCATCACTTCCCGATGTACCGTATCCGCCAGGGTTTCTCCCACCTCCACAAACCCTGCCACCAAGGCATAGTTTTTATAGGGTCCATGGGCGCTTTTGGCCAGCAGAATCTTATCCCCATGGATAATGGCCACAATCACCGCCGGTGCGATTTTTGGATACTCTATACTTTTACAGGAGGGACAGACCAGAGCCCGTTCCTCCTGAGATTTTTTCATTCGTTTCCCGCAATGTCCGCAGTACTTTCTGCTTTGGATCCAGCGGTACACCTGGGAAGCGGTAATAGCTCCAAAGGCCTGGTATCCCGGAGAAAAGGAACGCAGAGACTGGATTCCCTCCATATGGAAGATCCCATAGTCCGGAACCCTTAGAGCATCTACCAGAAAGAATGCTTCCTTGTCAATGGCACAGACATAGTAGGCATTTTCATAAATATCCTCTTCCTCCTCCTCCAAATCCGAAAATCTGGGGAGGGAAAATTCTCCAGAAAGGGGATCCTTCATTAACATAATTTTATTGTATTCAAAATGCAGTAAAAAATCCTTTCCGGATGGTTTTTGATTCCTGAATTCCGGATGGTATTTTTTAGGGAAAATCTCCTGTAACATATCTCCTCCTTTCCAGCGAAACAGCCCGGATTGCAAATACCTGTCAGCAGCGAAGTGATACGTGAACGTATACTTGCTGTGATGACCAGGCCTTCCTTAAATTTCCTGATAATGATATTTTAACAGCAGATCATACCGCATATCCCAAAGCTTCTGGGACAGATCCACAAAAGTGCTGTGGGGATAGGACAGACGCCGGGACTCCTCCCATAAAGTATTCAGCTCCTCTTTGCAGTATTCCCGGATCTCCATAACACTGGGGGAGGTATAGACACATTCCCCCTTCAAAAATACCGGCACCAGCATTTCCCGCACCTGATAAGAGCCTCCATGGAGATACGTTCGTTTCCAGGTTTCTGAAGGATCAAAGAGCATCAAAGGATTCCTTTCATCCAGGATTTCCTCCTCCAGGCAAATATAATCCCCGATGATTTTATGGCTTTCCCTGCTGTAGATTCGATAAATCTTTTTATTGCCGGGATTGGTGATTTTTTCCGCATTTTCCGACAGCTTGATTTTGGGGATAAAGGTCTGTTTTTCCTCATCCATCACAGCAGCCAGCTTGTAAACCCCTCCAAAGGCAGGGGCATCCTTGGAGGTAATCAAATTGGTGCCCACCCCCCAAAGATTGATGGCAGCCCCCTGGGACTTCAGCGAATCAATGATGCCTTCATCCAGATCATTGGAGGCTGCAATGGCGGCATCGGGAAACCCTGCCTCTGTCAGCATGGCCTTGGCCCTTTTGGAAAGATAGGCCAGGTCTCCGCTGTCCAGGCGGATTCCATAGTTTTTCAGCGGAATGCCTGCTTCCTTCATTTCCCGAAATACCTGGATGGCATTGGGAATTCCGGATTTTAAGGTATCATAGGTATCCACCAGCAGGATGCAGTTCTCGGGATAGATCCTGGCGTAGGCTCTGAAGGCGCTCAGCTCATCCGGAAAACTCATGATCCAGCTGTGAGCATGGGTTCCCATAATAGGAACATCAAACAATCTGCCGCAAAGCACATTGCTGGTGCCTACACAGCCTCCAATAACAGCGGCCCTGGCGCCGTATATCCCGGCATCCGGGCCCTGGGCTCTGCGAAGGCCAAACTCCATCACTCCGTCCCCCTGGGCTGCAAACACCACCCTGGCGGACTTGGTGGCAATGAGGGACTGGTGGTTGATAATATTCAGCATGGCAGTTTCAATGAGCTGGGCCTGCATCACCGGAGCGATTACTTTTACTAGGGGCTCCCTGGGAAAAACCACACTTCCCTCAGGAATGGCATAAATATCCCCTGTGAATTTAAAATTCCTTAAATAGGACAGGAAGTTTTCCTGGAAAAGGCCGGTTTTTCGAAGATAGTCAATATCTTCTTCGTCAAAATGCAGATCCTTGATATACTCTATAAACTGTTCCAGTCCGGCACAAATAGCATAGCCATTGCGGTTTGGATTGGAACGGTAGAACATATCAAAGATAACCCTTTCATTGACACTCTCCTCCAAATGATACCCCTGCATCATGGTCAGCTCATAGAAATCCGTTAACAGCGTTAAATTTCTTTTTTCCATATTCTCTCCTGTTCATTCTCTTGAAAAAAGGATCATGCCACCTTTTTTCTTATGTCCTGTATCCCACAGTTCCTCCAGAGAAAGCCACTGATAGGATCCATAGGTAATGGCCTTTACAAAAAGTCTCCCTTCCCTTTCCTCATAGCCCCCCAGGATAAACCAATGCCAAACATAATCCTTAAAGCGGGGATTTTGGTGTAAAAGGAGCAAATA
>CALISX010000182.1 GCA_938041725.1 uncultured Lachnoanaerobaculum sp. | reverse complement strand
TGAAGCCAGGCCCTCCGGGGGCTCAGGGCGCTGCCCTGAGAACCTGCAAGGGGACCAGTCCCCTTGACCCCGTTATACCCCTCGCCGGGAAGGCAGGGAAAGGAACCAGTGGTTCCTTTCCTCATAGCAGGGTGATCCGTGTCACTTTGTCAAGCGGCATGCGGTTGTATTTCCGGCCGTGTTCGGCCGGAAATCTCCACCGGCAGGTATGCCCGCCTGACTTCGTTCCCGCTCCCCGCTTAAAACAGCAGACTCTATGGAATAAGCAGCGACGGTTTCAGGATAATGTCGTTGGGTGCAACCGCTTTAAATTCAAAGAGATCCAGGACATTTTTCCCATAAAAGAAGGCCATCATTTCGTAAGGGGCCTTGTTGCCGATCTCCGGCCTGCTGTATGAATTGACATGGTTCATCATCAAGCGGATCTGATCTTGGGAGTACTTTCCTATCTCAACTCCTTTTGGGATAATACGGCGAATGAATTCGTGATTCACTTCGCAGCTGCCTTTTTGATGCGGTGCTGACGGATTGCAATAGAACAGATGAGAGCGCCGTTCTCCGTCAGGAGCAAACTCCAAAGATGCCGGATCTGAGAATTCCGAACCATTATCGGCCAGCAGAACAGGAAAAAGCTTCTTATAGAGCGCTGCCCCCATTGTGTCATACAGGTTATTGAAAATGTCTGTAACAGTTCTGGAATCATTTGCCTCCCGCATAAAAGCAAGTTGAAATTTCGGAAAGACGAAGTGGATCGTCAACAGGACCGCACCGCCTTTTACGCCTTCTACAGAATCCAATTCCACAACCGGCAGATCCGGATGTTCCTCCTGAAAGCGTTTGAAATCTTCAAAGGATCGCCCGATGCGGCATTTTTTATCCACCTTCAGGGCAACGGATTTTTTCTTTCGGGGTTTGAAACGCACTTTTCTGGGCATGTCAATGTTCCGGGCTTGAAAAAGGCCCAGATCTGCGTAAGAGTAGAGCGTTTTTTCGCAGCACATTATAGTATCCTGGTTGTGTACCAGTATGTGATGGATGGACTGCCCGTTTTTAAGCAGCGGGCTGATGAGGCCGTCAAGCTGCGACCGTTCTTTTTCCGTAAGGTTTACACCTGAACGGGATTCACTGAGGACAGTTTCGTATTCCCTTTGGGCAGAGACGGCATGGTACAGATGTTTCTCTAAAGTACAGACACTGCGCTGATCACATCCATTGCAGACATACGGAGGATTAAGCAGATGGGGGCAGTCTTGCTTTTTATAGTCAGGACACTGCTTCCTGCAGGCACCGCAAACAGAGCACTTATTTTTGTGTTTCCTGGTGCATTTTTCACAGACATCACCTATATGATAGCAGTGCATTCGGTTCAGGCAGTCATTAAAGGGGCGGTATGGAGCGCCTTTCTTTTCAAAAACGATATGCGAACGGATTTCTTTGGAAACCGTCGTGCAGTCTTTGTCAATTTCGGCACCAATAGCCTTAAAGCTTAGCCGCTTATTCAAGCCGCGTTCGATACTATAACGGTCATCAAGTGTAAGATGTTTATTCTTGCTCATAGGGACCTCCGGTTTCTTCCGGAATCCATTCGTAGATAGACCCTATGCAGCATAACATTTGGAGTTAGTAAATTCCACAGGGTAGCTTCGGAATTACTAACTTCCATGTCATGTCTTAATGGGGTGGAACTTAATTTTACAAATAAGGCCCCAGAATATTTACCATTTCTTCAGGAATATTCACTTTACCTCTCTTCAAAAAATTGATATACTATTTTATCAATACATTAATTCGTATTGCAAACTGTATTTTATGGAGGAAATGCTTGCTTATGAAACCACATCCTATCCGCATCTTGTTAGGCATTGTACTTTTGGCAGTTGCCCTCTACTCTGGAGCAAAGTTTTTGGGTATACAAAGAAAATACGACAGGGGAAATCAGGCGTATCATGCCCTAAGCAGCCTTGCCATCCATAAGGCCTTCTCTGCTGGAACATCTGCGGAAGAAACAGCAGAATCTTCCCAGAGCGCCTCCCAAAGCAGTAATTCTGCACCTTTGCAAATAGACTTTGCCCAGTTAAAAGCCATCAATCCCCAGGTAATGGGATGGATCTACATTCCCGACACCCAGATCAACTATCCCATTGTTCATGGGGAGGATAATACCTATTATTTAAACCATTTGGTGGACGGCAGTGAAAATATTGCAGGAAGCATTTTTTTGGATGCCAGAAACCAGGAAGGGTTTTTAGAGCGTAACAGCATCCTCTACGGTCACCATATGAAAAACGGCAGCATGTTTGCCGGGCTTAAAGGATACAAAACCCAGGATTTTTTTAATGCCCATCCCACAGGCTATCTGATTACAGAGGAGGCCTCCTACTGCATTGACTTTTTCTCGGGCTATGTAGCCAATGTAGAGGAGAATGCCTGGGAGATTGATTTCCCGGACGATGCTTCCTTTGGCCGCTGGCTGGAAGAACAAAAGGGGAAGTCTATGTTCACCTCCCCGATTACTCCCTCCCAGGATTCCAAAATCCTAACTCTCACCACCTGCAGCTATGAGTTCGATAACGCCCGCTTTGTTTTAAGCGGTGTATTAACCAAGCTGGAGGCAGCCCATTAGGGAGTACAAAAATCGTCCCCCATGCCAAACAAGTCTGGCATGGGGGACAATAACAGCAGGCCGCAAGATACACAGATCTCTACACCTTCTTTTAAGCCAGTGCCACCTGGTAGCTTCTGGCACAAATTTGAATCACATCCCCTTCCTTTACCTGACAGCTGTCCTCATTTTCCAAAAGTTTCCCGGACACCATCACTCCGTTTCTGGAATTTAAATCCTTCACCAAAATCTCCTCTCCGAACTTGTCTATTTTTAAATGCATGCGGCTGATGCCCTCTGCATTTAACAGATAGTCACATACCCGCTCCTGCTTGCCGATAACAAAGGGAAAGTAGGGAACTGCAATATCCTCCCCCATATCAAGACTCTTCAAAACCAGTCCAGAAGCAGCACTCTCCGGCTCCTGTGACAGAAGCACTGTATGGGATACCGGCTGTAATGGTTTTTCAAAAACCGACTCCTCCGGCCTCTCCTCCTCTATTACGGCCTCCACCTCTCCTTCATAATTGTTCCAGTCCTCTTCCCTGGGATTCTCTTTTTTAAACAGGCTTTCAAAAAAGCGGAAGTTTCTTCCCTTCTTTTTTTCCGGAGCTTTCTCCCCGTTTTCCTCTCTCATGACCTCCGAAGGAGAGAAGTCCTCCAGTCTTTCTTCTGGGGATTTTACCTGCTTTTGCATAAAATGCAGCAAATCTCCCAGCACAAACCCCTTCTTTTGACACTCCTGGTAGACCTGATAGGCATACAGCAGGGCATCCTTATCCTCTTTTTGAATATATCCCAGCAAGACCTCAAACAAAGCCGGTATGCTTTCCAGGCTGGTTTGGGCATTGCCTGGAATATAGCAAAAAAACAGCTTACTTGAATCCAGATCACAGTAGATATAATCTGGATTCAGCAAAATATATACAGGATCCAATAAATATTCCTCCAAAGCCCGGGCTGCTCCCAAGATTCCGGAAATAACGTTTTTCAGCTCCCGAACGCCCATAGGAGCTACCTCTGCCACCCTGGATAAGGGCTGCCGGGAACTGATGTCAAAGGCCATGGAAAATCCCCCTTCATCTCTTTTGATTTCCAGATGCAAAAAAGAAGATATGGTATTATACTCCATCATCCCCAGCTCATACCGGTGCATGGTCAATATGGTTTGTTTTATATCCTCCTGGGGGGTAAAAATCAACATATTACGATTCGGGGTTCTCTGATAACTGATCTCTATACCTTTCATATATTCCCTCCATGGCCGTCGTGGCCCGCATATAGCCCTCCGGGTTAAAAACAGCCATCTCCAAAGACATGGTCTGCTTGCTTCCCTGAAGCCTGCCTGTCACCCAAAGGGGATTTTCCAGACATTCAATCCCTGCATCCTCATAGCCCTTCATAGCAGTAATATTTCTTTGTCCATTGCTTTTGAGCCTCTCCTTGTCATATCCCATCTGTTCCTCATCATGGGCAATCTCCTGCATCATAAAATGCATCTCCACCCCTGCCACCACCATGGCTCTTTTATCAAAGGCTATCCCGATGATAAGAGCAATCGTCACAAAGATAACCGCTAAAACAACCGTTGCTTCTATGGTAAAACTTCCCTCTACCCGCATATGCTACCCTCCAAAAAACCAATTTCCAAAACAAGCCAAAGTGATGAAGGGCAGCATGGCCACCGTTTTTCCCCGTATGCTTTTTCCCTGAAACATATACCCTGCCATAAGACCAAGAGCATAGATGGATATGACCAAAAGACTGGTGACCAGCAGAGAAAGATTTCCCCTCCATCCAAGCAAAGCACCGCTTCCCATAAAGAAAAGTCCGTCTCCCCTTCCTATAAAGCGAAATCCTCTGGCCGCCAGATATATGATGCCGCCGCTAAAAAGTCCCAGGATAATTTCCCTGCCAGCCAGAGGCATCCCGGCGGCCAGCATATAGGAATAAGCGGTAAAAATCACCAGATAGAACAACCACAGCATTCTCATATCAATGGTCTTGGTTTTTAGATCATCATAGGTAAATACCGCTAAAAAAATCAAAAAAATACATTTACCATACCAATAATCTGCCAGCATTCCTCCTCCCTTCCCCATAAAAGAGATTTTCATCCCCAACTGTATTATTCATGACTGCCTCCACAATAGGAGCAGGCTCCCATATATTCCACCTCTGAGCGACGCACTGTCCGGACATAGGCCTGAATGGCACTGCAATCGGCACTGGAGTGGTACCGGCTGCCGGAGGGCATGATATAAACTATTTCCCCGGCAGCACTGCCGCAGCGTTCACAGGGAAGATATCTCCCCCCGGATTGATTTCTTTTGGCAACAATCTCCCCCATGGACACTGCCTGCAGGTCATTGTGTAAATAATGGCAGTGGGAAGAAAGATGGTATCTGGTGGAGGTTTTCCCCACATAAACCATGGGATCCTGGCTGTTATCCTCCTCCCCCTCTCCTTTTCCTCCATCAGCGCCAATCCAGGCCCTTCTGGTGGCTACCACCCTTTGGCGGATGGCATGAATCCCTAATATATCAATGGGCAGCCGGTATTCATAATCAATACGCACCTGTATGGTTTCTCCGTCCTCCATAAACTTAGACAAAAGCCCGGACAGATGTACAATATGCCGGTCGCCAATCTCCCGCTCCACCCGGCTGCACACATAGATCCCCAGGCCTGCCCCGCCGGCTATACCGGCAATTTTCCCC
>CALISX010000181.1 GCA_938041725.1 uncultured Lachnoanaerobaculum sp. | reverse complement strand
ATATGGCATGGAGGGTACTGGTTTTTCCTGCCCCATTGGCTCCTAAAAGTACAGTAACCCCTTTTTCCTCTGCCGCTAAATCAATTCCCCTCACTGCTTCCACAGCCCCATAGCGGATTGTTAATCCCTTGATATCTAAAATTGCCCCTGCCACTACGCCTCCTTTTGCCCAAGATAAGCCTCTTGCACCAAAGCATTTGACTGAATCTCCCCTGGTGTCCCCACCGCCAGAAGCTTTCCAAAGGAAAGAACACAGATCCGATGACAAATCCGCATAACCAATCCCATATCATGTTCCACCAACAAAATAGTACAGGCATAGGCTTGTTGAATCCTTCGTATGGTTTCTGCCAACTGCAATGTTTCTGTGTCATTAAGCCCTGCAGCAGGTTCATCCAAAATAATTAACTTTGGCTCTGCCATTAAGGTTCTTGCCATTTCCACCTTTTTTCGTATTCCATAGGGTTGTCCCTTTACAAGCTCATTTTTAAAATCCTGTATTCCCAAAAATTCTAATACACCCTCTGCCTTCTTTCTTATTTCTCTTTCCTCTTTTTTAGCTCTGGGAAGCCGCAGGAAAAGCTCCGGTAAAGTTGCCTGAAAATCAATATGTCCCCCTATAAGAACATTGTCTAAAACACTTAGCTCCTGCACCAACTCCACATTTTGAAAGGTGCGCACTAAACCTTTTTTTATAATGTTGTGTACTTTTACATGTGTGAGGTTTTCTACTTTTCCTTCTTTGGTTCTAAACAGTATATCCCCGGTATCCGGTGTATAAAACTGAGTAATACAGTTAAATACCGTGGTCTTTCCTGCTCCATTAGGCCCGATCAATCCATATATTTCTCCTTCATTCACAGAAAAGGACAGACGGTCCACAGCCTTCAGCCCGCCAAACTGAATGGAAAGATTTTTCACGCATAGAATTTCTTTTTTATTTTTTTTTTGCATACTCTCACCCATGCTTCCGCCTCTCTTCCCTTTCTATATTCTTTTTGGCAAGCAGCTTCCGACTTAAAAAATCAAAAAACTGTACAAAGCCCCCAGGATAAAATAATATCACCAGAATAATCAGAACACCGGAAAAAATATATGCCAAACCATTCACATCTCCTATAACCGGTATTTTCTTTAAAAGCAAGTCAGGAAGAGCATACACAATGAATGCACCTAAAAATGTCCCATAAATGGAGCGTAACCCGCCAATTACAATAATGGCAAGAATGGTTAAGGACAACGTAATACTCCAGGTGGAGGGATAGGCAAAATTGATAAAGTGGACGTAAAGAGCACCAGCCAAGGCTGCATAGGATGTAGCAATGGAAAAAGCAATAAGCCGGTAACGGAGAAGAGAAATTCCCATTGCCTGGGCTGCTGACTGACTTCCCCGCATGGTATTCATTGCTCTCCCCAGCTTGCCATGGGATATATTATGGGTAAGCATCATCAGTAAAACTAAGACAACCACCAAAAGGATGTAGGTTTCCTTTCGAGATAATTGAACAACACCCAAAAGCTTTGGAAAATCTGCCTGTTTTCCTGCATACCCCCCTGTAAAATATGTGAATTCCTCAAAGGTCTTTTTCAATATTTCCGCCACACAAAGAGTAATAATACCTAAATACAAACCTTCAATCCGCAAAGAAGCAAGCCCCACAATAATGCCTACCAATGTTGCAATCAGTACGGCTGCCAATACCCCCCATAGCCATGGCCACCCCAAATCTACAGTAATATACGCAGAAATATACGCTCCCAGCCCCATAAAACCTGCTGTTCCAAGGGATACAAGTCCGGACCATCCCAAAAGTACGTTAAGTCCCAGAGCAGCCACCGTATAAATAATAGTTCCCCCCATAATCCCCAACCAGGATGTCTTTAATACACCGCCAGAAATCAAGGGAAGCAAAAGAGAGAGGAATACCCCAAATACTACATATCTAATATATGGGTTTGTAAATAGTATGTTTGCTGCTGATTTTTTTTCCATAGCTTCTCCCTATACTTTTTTCACCATTTTTTTTCCGAACAATCCCATGGGCTTGATCACAACTATCAAAATAATAAGTATATACAGGATCTGATTTCCCCACACAGAGGAAACATAATAGGACAACATATTTCCTCCAATGGCAATGATATAGGCGCCAATT
>CALISX010000180.1 GCA_938041725.1 uncultured Lachnoanaerobaculum sp. | reverse complement strand
ATTGCCAGGACTTTGGTGCGAAGGCCGAAAATTTTGATTTTAGACGATTCTTCCTCGGCTCTGGATTATGCCACCGATGCCAGGCTGCGTCAGGCTCTGGCAAAACTAAAGGATACCACGGTTTTTATCATCAGCCAGCGGGTATCCTCTCTTAGGAATGCCAAAAAGATTCTGGTGCTGGATGACGGCAAAATGGCAGGCTTTGGAAGCCATACGGAATTATTGGAAAACAATGCTTTGTACCGGGAAATCTGCCGGTCCCAGGAGGAGGTGGCCCAATGACCCAGTTAAAACAGTTCCAAAAATCAACCTTACAAAAACTGGCAAAGCGGTTGATCAAATACCGATTTCGCCTGATATGCAGTCTGCTGCTGGCCTGTGTCATTGTGGGAACCACCTTGTATCTGCCTATTTTAACAGGCCGGGGGGTGGACACCATTGCGGCGGCAGGAAGGGTGGATTTTGCCGCTCTGTATCCTATTTTGGTTTCCATGGCGGGGGTGATGGGGGTAACCGCTGTGTGCCAGTGGGCCATGACTGCCATTAACAACAGCATTGCCTATCACATGGTGCAGGATATTCGGAATGCTGCCTTTGAAAAGCTGATGCGTCTGCCCATTTCCTATGTGGATGACCACAGCCATGGAGAGCTTTTGAACCGGATCATCAACGATGTGGACCAGTTCTCCGAGGGGTTGTTAATGGGATTTGCTCAGTTTTTTACAGGCGTTTTAACCATTCTGCTAACTTTGTGTATTATGTTTACCATCAGTCCGGTGGTTACTTTGGTGGTGCTGCTGGTAACTCCTCTGGCCATGGTGGTGGCAGGCTTTATTGCTAAAAAATCCTATATTTATTTCCGGAGCCAGTCGGAAAAAAGGGCTAAGATGACGGGGATTGTGGAGGAAATGATCGGAGGCATCAGTACGGTGCAGGCCTTTCTGGCAGAAAAGGCGGTGGGACAGGATTTTGACACAGCCGATGAGGAATTCAGAAGCGCCAGCCAAAACGCAGTGTTTTTTTCTTCCATTGCCTTTCCTTCCACCCGCTTTGTGAATTCTTTGGTTTATGGAGGAGTGGGACTGTCCGGTGCTCTTTTGGCCATTGCCGGAGGAATCAGTGTGGGACAGCTGGTAAGTGTGCTAAGCTATGCCACCCAGTATACCAAGCCCTTTAATGAGATTTCCGGGGTGGTGACGGAGCTGCAAAACTCCTTTGCCTGTGCTGCCAGAGTTTTTGATCTGATGGAGGAAGCAGAAATCATCCCGGACGGAGAGGATGCGCTGGCTTTGGAACATGTTCAGGGAAGGGTTTGTCTGGAGGAAGTATCCTTCTCCTATGATAAAGCCAAGACTTTGATTGAAGATTTGAATTTAAAGGTGGAAAAGGGGCAGCGGGTAGCCATTGTGGGTCCTACGGGCAGCGGCAAATCCACCATTATCAATTTGCTAATGCGGTTTTATGAGGTGGATCGGGGAAGTATTTTGGTGGAGGGAATCAATATCCAAAATGTGGTGCGAAAATCCCTGCGGCAAAGCTTCGGTATGGTGCTTCAGGAAACCTGGCTGAAATCCGGCACCATCCGGGATAATATTGCCATGGGGAAGCCGGAGGCCTCTTTAGAGGAGGTTATGGAGGCGGCCAGGGAAAGCTATGCCCATAACTTTATTCAAAGGATGCCCCAGGGATATGATACCCTGGTGCAGGAGGGGGGAGAGAATCTTTCCGCAGGCCAGAGGCAGCTTCTATGTATTACCAGGGTGATGCTGAGTCTTCCCCCTATGTTGATTTTAGATGAGGCTACCTCCTCCATTGATACTATGACGGAGGCCAGAATCAGCCAGGCCTTTGATAAAATGATGCAGGGGCGTACCAGCTTTGTGGTGGCCCACAGGCTAAGCACCATTAAAAATGCAGATGTGATTTTAGTTTTAAAGGAGGGGCAGATCATTGAACAGGGAAGCCATGGGGAGCTGCTTTCCAAAAAGGGCTTTTACTATGACCTGTATATGAGCCAGTTTGCCCCGGCTTCCTAGGATCGATCAGGCTTTGCGGCCCTGTCCCGGGAAATGATAGAAAGAGGAGACTATGAGAGAACTGGCGCTGGGAGATGATATTTTACTCCAGGTGGAAAAGCCTGCCAGGTATATTGGAGGGGAATTAAATTCCAGGGAAAAGGATCTGGAGCAGGCGGATATCCGCTTTGTCATGTGTTTTCCCGATGTGTATGAAATCGGTATGAGCCATATCGGCATGCAGATTATTTATGATTTGCTGAACCGCAGGGAGGATACCCTTTGCGAAAGGCTCTTTTCCCCTTGGATGGATCTGGATAAAATCCTGCGGGAAAGAAGCATTCCCTTGTTTTCTCTGGAGAGCCAAAGGCCGGTCAGGGAGGCGGATTTTCTTGGCATTACCCTCCAATATGAAATGTGCTACACCAATATTTTGCAGATCCTGGATTTATCCGGGATTCCCTTCTTTGCAGAGGACAGGGGGGAGGGGGATCCCATTCTCATCGGAGGGGGACCCTGTACCTACAATCCGGAGCCTTTGGCAGATTTTTTTGATATGTTTTATATCGGGGAAGGGGAGGTGATGTATGACACCCTTTTGGATCTGTATAAAGAATACAAAAAGGCAGGAAAAGGCCGGGAGGCGTTTTTAAAGGCAGCGGCTGCTTTGGAGGGGATGTATGTGCCTAGGTTTTACAAAGCAGACTATCACAGGGACGGCACCCTGGCCTCCTTTGAACCGGTTGCAGAGGGCATTCCCCGGGTGGTGTCCCGGGTGGCGGTTTCCCATATGGACCAGGCTTCCTTT
>CALISX010000179.1 GCA_938041725.1 uncultured Lachnoanaerobaculum sp. | reverse complement strand
GGATCGGAGAAGATATAAATATCCGCCT
The DNA here is from genome assembly GCA_938041725.1 of uncultured Lachnoanaerobaculum sp. Taxonomy (GTDB): domain Bacteria; phylum Bacillota; class Clostridia; order Lachnospirales; family Lachnospiraceae; genus Lachnoanaerobaculum. Next base: position 1,010 of record CALISX010000179.1, on the reverse strand, counting down.
CCCTGCCCTCTCCCACGGGCTTGGAATTTTTATACATTTTCACATAGTCCTCTGAAAGATACTGGAAGTTCAACATCCAGTTGTACAGGATATTCTCCTCTCCCTCAGGGATCAGCAGGTGGGCCTTTACCATAAATTCCGGATCCAGTCCCACATACACCTGGGCATGGTACATGGTTTTCCACCGGGAAAGATAAATGGCATCCATGGCCACCTTGTCCAGGGCCTCCACATTTACCCCGGGCTGTCCCGCAATTCTTCTGGCAGTGGCATACCGTCCGGTGATGGCGCCGTCGTTAAACAGAAGCACCTTGGAATCCGCATCCAAACCGATCTCATCCCCATGGTATACGGGCATATCCGTTACCACCGTTCCCGGGGAATTCTTGGCCAGCTCATAAGCCTCCTGCAGAGTATTGATCTTTACCACATTATTTCCGTAAAAGGCTGTTTCAATAATGGTTCTGGTTTTGGTGAATCCCACCTTCCCAGCACCGATTTCATGAATGGAAAAATTCGCTTTTGTTGACATGGAAAACCTCCTTATAATCCTTTGGCGACCGCAATCCTGGGGTTTCCCCTATGTATACAGTCATAAAATGTCGAAAAAACTACAGTTTTTATTATCGCATTTTGAGAAATCAAAGTCAATAACAGAAAAAACCAACAGTTCCCCTTCCTCCTTTTTCAGTATGCAGGGCGATAGACCGGATTATTATGCTGGAAGCAGCCGGCTGTTTTGCAGCATAATGCCCTACTCCCAGGGGCCTGACCTGGCTCACATAGGGATCTCCTCAGGAAGTTTTACGCATAACCATAGATTCCCCGGATACTCACTTCTCCGCTGATTACCCGAAGGATTTCCCCTTCCCGCTCCACCAGCAAAGCCCCCTGGGGGTCAATTCCCAGACACAGGGCCTCATACTCTCCCTGCAAAGCCAAAACCCGCACCCTTTTCCCTGCATTTAAAAGCCGCTTCTCATAGGGCTCCTGGAGGGGCAAAAAGCTCT
>CALISX010000178.1 GCA_938041725.1 uncultured Lachnoanaerobaculum sp. | reverse complement strand
AAAGCTCATTGGCCGCCTGGGCACATACCAAAGTGGGACTGGAGGAGCTGTCAGCCAGACATTCGCTGATGGCAAAATTCTTTTCATAAATCTCCGCATTATGAATGGCCTCCGCCTTGGCCCTGTAGTCATCCACATCCTCCCGGAACATCTTCCGCACCCGGGTTACATCTGCCCCGTTTCGCCTAAGGAAAGCCGCTGCCTCAAAGGTGCGCACCCCGGTTTGGTTGTTAAAATTATGGGTATCAATCACAATGCCTGCATACATGGCATCTGCCTCCAGCATCTTGATTTTTAAATTATCGTCAATATACTGCACCACCTCTGCCACCATTTCACAGGCGGAGGAGGCAAAGGGCTCCACATAGGACAGCACTGCATTGTCAATGATTTCCGAGCTTTGCCTATGGTGGTCCAGCACCACAATGGTTTTGATTTTCTTTAAAAGATCCGGCGCCTCTGTAATGCTGGGACGGTTCACATCCACCACCACCAGTACCGTATTTGCATTTGCCAGGTCCTTGGCTCTTTCTTCTGTAACAAAAAGCTCCTCCGGATAGTCACCTTTTTTGAAGCGTTCAATCATGGGGGTAGCAGAAGGATTCACATTTCCCAGCACAATATGGGCTTTTGTATTTAAAAAATGAGAAATACGCCAAATACCAATGGCCGCCCCAAAGGCGTCGATGTCCAAAAGCTTATGTCCCATAATAATAACCCGGTCTTTATTTTCCAAAAGCTCCCGGAGGGCATGGGCCTTTACCCGGGCCTTTACCCGGGTGTTTTTTTCCACAGAGGGGGACTTTCCGCCAAAATACTTGGTTCCCTGGTCATTCTTGATCACTGCCTGGTCTCCCCCCCGGCCCAGGGCCATATCAATGGCCATTCTGGCAAACTCATAACAATGGGCCAGGTTGTCTCCCCCCAGTCCAATGCCGATGCTCAGGGTGACGCTCATCTCATTGCCTATATTGACGGTTTTCATATCCTCCAAAAGGTCAAAGCGTCCGGCAATGGCCCGCTCCAACTGGCTGTATTTAAGGACAAAGAAAAACTTATCCTTTTCCAGTTTTTTGACAATTCCCTCCAGGCCGCCGATATACTGGTTGATTTTCCGGTCAATCAGGGCCTCCAGCAGGGAATGGCGCACCTCCTCAATGCTTTCCACCGCTTCCTCATAATTGTCCACATAGATCAGGCCCACCACCTCCTGGTTGTTAAGGGTTTCCTTCTCCAATGCCAAAAGCCTGGTTTCATCATACAGATACAATGCAAAAATCTCCAGATCCTCTGCTTCCCAGCGGGCAATGCGGATGCGGTAATCCCGGTTCATGTATCTTCCATAGAAATCCTTTTTATCCGATACCTTCCCCACATCATCCCCTGTAATGGTTTCAAACATCCCATGAATACTCTTTTTTGCCAGCTTGTCTCCTGCAACCAGTCCATTAAAGGCCCGGTTGCGCCAGGTTATCGTTCCCCTTCGATCCATCAGTGCATAGGGCAGATCCAGATCCTGGGAAAAAATCCCCTGGGCCTTTTCATTGGACATAGAAAAGTCCATGAGAATTCCCTCCAGATTTTTCCAGATATACCAAAGCCAGACAATCAGAAAGG
>CALISX010000177.1 GCA_938041725.1 uncultured Lachnoanaerobaculum sp. | reverse complement strand
TCACATTGTATACCGGCTTCTATACCATAGGTCATGTCACCCATTAAAAAATCCGGCTGCTCTACCCCTATGTCCAGCTGCATAATATCCATCATGCGAAAATTCCTTGTTCTGGAATCCAAAAGGAAAAGCAGCAGCTTCACATAGGTTTCATAATCAAAACCCTTTTCTCCAGGAATCTCTTCCTCCTCCTTCCCCCCCTTCTTTAAATCAAGTTTTTCTCCCATGCCATTCAAACCGGTTTTCCAATCCTCCTTTGTCTTTAATAAAGGCACCTTTTCCCGGTTTAATAAGGCTCTTACATCCATTACGGCCTCAATACCGGCCCAGACTGTAATCACCAAAAATTTCACTACCTTGGCAGCCTCTGGATAACCTGTCACCCCGGCAATGGCCAAAGCCAAAGCCTCTGCCTGATCCATTTTTTCCTGATCCGTTAAAATATGAATAAAATTCATTCCCTCCCGGATGGCCAAAATAGACAGCACTGTGGTAGAGAGATTGGAAATATCCGAGGCATTCCCTGCAAACAGATATTCCAATTCATAGGACAGGGGCATGGAATCTATTTCATCGGTAAAATCAGCAAAATAGTTTCCCATATACTCTCCCACCAGCACTCGGTTAAGGAGATTGCTGTCTGTGCTTCCCTGGGTGCTGGCCCGGGAAGGGAGACGGGCGGTATCAACCCACTTTTGGGAAAGCAGCCTGTCCTTTGGCAGCACCAGACCCAGGACAGGAGTTTGGAGAATCTGAGCAAGCCTTATCAGCTCCTGCTCCTTGGCCTCATCTGCAATCCCAAAGGATACATCCATGGTCATGGCGGGTATTTCCTCCAAAAATCCATAAAAGCTGTCCCACAATGCCTCCACATCCTCTTCCTCTTCCTCTTCCTCTTCCTCTGCAGCCTGTATGGCCTCTTCAATGGCATCCAGCTGTGCTTCCAGGTCTGAAAGGGCCTCTATTTTTTCCTGGGCCTGGGAAATATAGCTGCGGATCTGCACCCGGCGTTCTCCGTCCTTTTTAGAATATTCCTGAAACTGCTCTATTTCCCCCTCCATAATGGACCGGTTGGTATCGGAAAGCTTTTCCATATTTTCCGAATGACGGCTGGCCTTTTCCAAAAGATTTTGCTCCATTTGATCCGCCTGAGCCTCATACTTTTTAACCAATCCCTCCACAGAGCGAAGGGCTGTACGAAACTCCCCTAGCTTTCTCCTGACCGTCCAGGTATCATGACGGCCAGCCGCCTCCCGGGCAGCCTCCCAGCTGTCTTTTTGTTTTTTGAAATTTTTGTCCAGCTGCATCAGAGCCTTTTCTACCCCCACAACCTCCTGGGAACTGCTTCCATAGTCCTGGGTGATGGTCTTCATGCTTTTGGCTTCTTCAATTTCCTTCCACAAAGTGTCCGGATCCTCTTCAAAGGCCGTTTCCAGGATTCCCAGAGACATATAATCTACAATTTCCTTTTCCAGCCATTTCCCTCCCTCCTCTGTAATCTGGATTCTTTTGGGAATGGTAATCTGTGGATTGCTGATAGGATAAACATCGCTGTTTTCCACATAGGGCTTTAGATATTCCTGCAAAAGCCGCTGAGCCTTTTCATCTCCCTCGCATTCCAGCAAAAGGATGCGGTAGCGCTCCCACAGCTGTCTGTGGTATCTGCTGAACAAGGAATCAATGGCCGAATCTCCGGCATTTTGCAAATACAGCTGTGCACCGGAGGTTCTGGCAGATTCCAAAAGACCGCAGATCAAAGCGCTGACGCAAACAAAAATCAAGCATACAAAAATGGTAATGGAGCCTTCTTTTCTCAATTGTACACTTCTCCTGTCTTGGAATTGATTTGATCAAAGACATTCTTTAAGACCTTCTGGATATTGGTTTTGAAAATAATTACCAGACCAATCAGCACCACTAAAATCAGAACCACTTCAATCACACCGATGCCGTCTTCATTTAACATGAAATCCTTGAAATTCTCCAACATACTTCCTCCTTTCTAAAATTAGGACCTGTCTATACATAAAAAGTCAGCATTGCAGGTACAATTACCATAAACATTACAATGCCCAGCATAATAAACAGGGGCATTAAAAGCTTGGTACTTAGTTCTTCTCCCTCCCTTCTGGCCATATTTACCCGCTCCTCCCAAGCACTTTGGGATTCCAATGCCAACATGGTCCTTAAATTGGACAGCCCCGTTCTTCTGTTTTGCTCCAAAAGAGAGGCCAGCTTCATATACTGGCGCAGCCCGCAGGCTCTGCCAAATTCCTTGTATACTAAATTTTCGTGAACACCGTTTTTCATCCTGGATAAGGATCTTGCCATCTCCTCATAAGCGGCTCTCTTGTCCTTCTCCCTTCTTTGCTCTCCCTCATAATCTCCCACAATCTGCTCCCAGGCCACCCGAACCGACAGTCCTGCTCCCACGAATACAATGAGCTTGGATACAATATCCGGATAATCATTCATTAATTCCCGGTGCCTTTTTTCTATTTTCTGCTTAGCCTGTACCCTTTTCCTGGCAAAGAGCAAAAAAGCAATGAGAATTCCTAAAATCCAAATAATATTAAAATCCGTGTTATCCTTTCTGCGGTAGGACAGTTTTTTTCCTTGAAACGTCTCCGGCAGGTAAAATCCTTCCTGGGTAATGCTGGAGCGGTCCAGATGTTCAATGGATTTTGTCAAAGTGCGCAGGAGTTTTTCCTGATC
>CALISX010000176.1 GCA_938041725.1 uncultured Lachnoanaerobaculum sp. | reverse complement strand
TGCCCGGCCCTGGGGCGAAACAAAGCCGACGCCCTCCGCCCATTCCCCCAAGTCATCCGTCTCCCGTCTCCCGGCCCCGGTTTCCAAAACCGGCAGCTTTTGTAAATCCGGATCATACCTGCTTTCCCACTTGGGAAGATGGGATAAAAGGCAAAAAAGATTGGCCTTTGGATCCCTTTGATATTCCCTTCCGCTAAAAAAAACGCCATGGGTAAAGACAGCCCCCCGGCCCCCTCCATCATAACGAAGGCTGCATTGGGAAAGCACATAGCCATTGTCTCTTTTCCCCAGGGTCAGTATGCAGTCTCCCTGTTCTAAAAACAGGGGACGCATGACATCTGAAAACATTTCCAGCATTTTGGCATGGGAGGAGGTGATCCCAGGGGAAGCTGCTAAAATTTCAAATCCCCTTTCTCCCCTCCACCGTATGGCCTGTTCCAGCTTCATATCTTATCCTCCGGGGCTTTGCAGTCCCAAAATTCCTGTTTCCGAATCTCATCCACCCTTTCCCATTCCGCCAGATCCGCCAGATACCGCTCTTTTTTTCCAAACAGTCCAAATTTTGGCTCCTCTGGTTTTGGCAGAGAATGGTAGGCCGGGGCGGTAATCAGCCCCATCCGCCACAAAAGCCAGAAAAAGGGTTCCTCCACCCGCAAAGGATGAGGTTCTCCCAGAGGATATCCCATCAGTTCCACCTCCAGGGCTTCCTTTACTGTAAGGAAAATACTGTGGGCCTGGTAAGCCCCCAGGCTGTCCCCCCGAATCTCTGTAACCGTTTCTCCTCCATTGGCCGCAGCACTCGGTTTTTTCTTTTGGGGCAAAAAATCCTCCGGGGTCAGCTCCCTGCTTTGGCTGCGGATATCCAGAACCTTCTTTTCCTGTCCCTGGCCGATCCCTTCCTCCCTGAGAAAGTGCAAAAACTCCCCCTTATCATCTTTTACCGGAGCCAGAAGATATTTTCCCTCCTCCAGGGTTCCCGAAATGGTGGGCTGGTACAGCCTCTCCTCCGGAGTGCGCCGGTTCCAATCCCGGACAAAGCTTCGCAAAAGATTCAGCTTTTTTGTATTTTCCCCATTGATTTCATACAGGGATTTATGCAGCTGAATCCGGTTTTGTACTCCGCAGTTAATAGAGGAAATACCAAAGAAGTTGTGAATGGAGAATTTTTTAAAATAAATATCCGCATTGGCTTCTTTAAAAAGCTTGCGGGCCGCCACACTGACCCCCACATAGTTTTCCCGGTCAAAACCCGGCTTTGAAGGGTAGGGTTTATTCCTCAGTATCTCATAAAACTCTCCGAAGCTTCCGCTGCCGGGATTTTTGTCGCATTTTGTCAGCACCACCGCCATCGGTGTGGTGGAAAGGTCCTTTTTGGTGCCGGTTTTTAATTCGCTGATCCGGTCCATCACCTGGCCGATGCCAACCGGCTCTCCCTCTCCCGGTGCCCCCATGCCTGCCAGCTGAGTGGGGTCCACCAAAAACAACAGTCCGTCGCTGTAACGGATAAACTCCGCCACCAGACTGTCCGTGGTCTGAAAGCTCTCCTTAGGGCGCACACACTGCTCCCCTGCTATGTCATACAGCACCAAAGTATAATAGGTTTGATCCTTTACAATATTTACAGCCAGTGGTCTTCGCATCAGGGCGGGATCCGTGGCAGCCGGCAAAGGCCGCCCCATGGCCACCTCCTCCCCCAAAGCATCAAAATTGGACAGAGCCGCTGTATATCCGCTGCCCTCCATAAGTTTTTCAAAATTTTTCAAAAGCTGGTGAAGATATACGGTTTTTCCCGAGCCGGTGGATCCCACCACCCCTATGAAGGTACAGGGATACTTTCCATAGTTTTGCAGGGGAAGGGGATTGTGGCAGTGGGGGCAGAGCCTGGTAACATTCCCCTCGCTGCTGCCGAAAACTCCATGGGCTTTGATGGCAA
>CALISX010000175.1 GCA_938041725.1 uncultured Lachnoanaerobaculum sp. | reverse complement strand
TCAGAAGCAAAATACCAAAAAATACTGTCATGTTTTTCTCCTTTCTAATTTCCGACCCGGCTCCTCCATCTCTGAAGGCCCTTCGACATCTCTGACTTCAGTCTACTCTGCTTTTGCAGCGGTTTCAAGCCATAACACTGCATCCTATAGGAAAAGGCAAAGGATTCCATAAAAATATCTCCTTTATCAGCATCTTTTATGTCATCCTTGTGGATTTCATGATACAATAAACTCCCATGCCGGTGTACCCGGCAGTACCCGGGGTTTTGTGCTGGAGAAAACAGCTTCTGCCAGGCAGCCCCCATCTATACAGGAGGTATTTATGAAAAAAAGTATTCCGTCCCTTCTTTTGGTTCCATCTCTTCTGGCCCTGATCCTGACAGCGGGCTGCCAGGCCAGGAACTCCGGCCAAAATCAGACTTCCTCCCAGGCAGAAACCACCACCCAGGCAGAGACCACTGCCCAGACTGCTGCCCAGGCCGCCACCCAGGAGGAAACCACTGCCCAGGCCGCTGCTGCCACAGAAGCAGCCCCTGCCTATGTGCCCTATGAGGATACCTATCTTTCCTATGAAATCCCCTCCTCCTGGGCATATGATGAGGCCAATTCTGACCCCTCCCAGATGATATCTTTGTTTGCTCCCATTGAAAAACCCATTGCCCAGCCCTCCAATGTGGTGGTGCAGATTCACACCCTGGACTCTGAAGTGCCTGAGAATGTGGACTTTTCCAATCCGGAGCTGATGCAGAATTTTTTGGAAATGGTACAGTCCAATGTATCCTTTAACATGCAAAATCCCGTCATCAAAGGCTATTCCTTAAACGACTTGTATGTATATGAAATCTCCTACCAGCATGCTGTGGGAGACCGGATGATACCCCAGACAGCGTATTTCCCCCAGCGCTTCCCCTATACCATCAGCATCTATGCCACGGATTTTTCTGACGGGGTAACCCCGGACATTGCAGAGGTGGCAAAGCACATTCTCCAAACCCTGAAAAAAAAGTAGACCTGTCCCTGCAGGCAGCTCTTCTCCTAGGGGGAGATCCGGTAATGAG
>CALISX010000174.1 GCA_938041725.1 uncultured Lachnoanaerobaculum sp. | reverse complement strand
CCGAGAGGAGATTTTTATATTCAGTAACAAAAAAGTGTCGTATTTATACGGCTTTGGGCGTTTCGCAAACGCCTATTGTCTTTTAGAAAGAAAGGAGAATCTATGCAGCCCTATGTGGTTTTACAGGTAGTTTTAAAAGAAAAGTTAATTGGCACCGGCTCCGGAAATTTGTCGGAACTGGAGCATGTGATCAATGCCCAGGCCAGCAAGGGATACCGGCTCCACACCATCACCACCACTACCTCCGGGAGCAAGGGACTCATGGGAGGAGACAGAATCCAGGCTACTTTGGTATTTGAATCTCTGGATATGCGGTAGATCAGAGTGTTTCTTTCAACGCTGTGCCGGGCAGGCTGCTGCTTCCGGGACAACCGGGGCAGCAGCCTGTCAGCGGTTTTAACTGTAAAAACCATCTGCAAAACCGATAATATATCCGTTGGCATCCTGTGCTGGAGTAACCATTCGAAAATCATCCAAATTTTTGTATAATTTTTTTATAATTTTTATATATTCCGAAAAGCTTATCCGGCGTTGGCCCTGTTCATCCTGCCAAAGGACTTTAGCATTTTTTGACACTCTTGCAATGGTGCCGGGCCCGGTGCTTTCATGAATATATCTGGCATATCCACCAATGGAAACAGGCATTTCATAATAGGCTCCCTTATCTACTATTTCGCTCACATGTCCTTTCACTGCAATGTCTGGACAATATTCGTAAAGATCTTTACAATAATAATCTTTGACCCATTTTCCTTTACAATTCACCCAGTAATTATCCGGTGTAAGTCTTTCCCGATACATGGCACCATCGTTTCCGACATAGTAATCGCCGATCCATTGATCGTGGGCCATGTATCCATCGGAATGAAAGTAATACCATTTTGATCTAATGTAGAACCAGCATCCTTTTTGGACTTCTTCTCCAGGCAGTACATATTGCCATCCGGTCTGATCCTGCCTCCACTCCCCGGCCTGTGAAGGGAAGGAGAAACAGCAAACAAAAACAAGAACCAATAGGGGAACAAATTTTGTGAATTTTTGCATATTTCTCCTTTCCGCACCTGTAAAGTGCAAGCAAAAATCCTGAAGGAAATGAGGATTGATAAAATAATAACCTTTGCGTTATTCTACTAAAAATATAATACAAAATAAATAGTAAAATAAAACAAACAATTAAAAAATAACTATTTATATTGCACAAAATTTTCTGTTTAAAAAACTGGCGGAAACCATTCCGCCAGTTTGGATTAAACCATATTGTATTGTTTCACCTCCATGTTACGTTCTCCGGCAGAGCCTGCTTCAGGAACCAGCTAAGAAGCAGCCATAAGCGTTGCAAAAGAGCTTGACCCAAACAGCAATCAAGATGCCTTATGGAGTATCTCGAATAATCAAAGCGGAGGTATAACAATAATTCGAGTCTGTCTTAGGTGTTTCAAGTTCATGCTTATGCAGCAAGGAATAATCATCCAAGGAAAACGCACAGATCATCAAGTCATTGGCAATGATCAGTTGATCCTTGTATAATGCGGACAAGCTCACGTCTGTTCCCAAGTCAATTACCGTTTCATCTCCATCTTTGGTTAAAACAGTGATTTTGGTGCCCTCATTTCCTACCAGGTCAAAATTTGTAATAATCCATTTATCCTGATACAGGTAAATATCATTTTGGAATTTTTCTTTCAGTTCCTTCACATCGAAATCATATGTTTTTTTGTTGACAGTTAAAAGCCTTCCTACAAACTTATCATATTTATCAGCTGATATTGGGAAATACAGATTCTCCTCATCCTCACAATATTTCCCAACAGTCATACCGCAATCACTGACATCTGTATTATAAAGCAAATTCAAATCTTTATCATAAACCTTCAGACATACCTTTTGACTGGCATTTTCTTGCAGGTCTTCTACGAAGCAAAAGAGTTTGTTGTCACTGGCCGTAATACTGGACACATATACATCTTCTAGTACGATGGATTTGCTTTTCTTGGTTTTGGAATCGTATGCTTCGATGGTGCTGTTAAAATTTAAAGTATTAATGGCATAGACAGTATTTTCTATGACTGCTGCTATACTCAGAGAAATATTCGTGAAAGGATACTCTTCTATGGACATATCCTTTAAATCCATGCCAACAACTTTTTTCGTATCTGAACGCCCCGATAAACCTTTGGGAATCACATAATATTTCCCATTCTGGTAAATTGGTGAATAAAAATTGGAACCCATAGAGGCATATTTAAAATTTATCCTTCCGGTTTCTTCCAGCGTATCATCAAACCACTGGATTGAGGTATTGTATTGATAATCTGTTGTTGTCATAACACCTATTTGACTTCTCTCCAAATCTCCCTGAAAGTTTCCAGTTTTACCGCATGCACTCAAGCAGATTATCAAAACAAGAAATAAGAAAAAAATTCTTTTCATATACTTTGCCCTATTGTAAAGAGCGACTCTGTTATTTGTCGTAAACTCCATAACACCTCCTTTGTATGGTGATGCCGATCTGTCGGCATGGGGTTTGCTTGATAGAAGAAATTATATCAAATAAAGGTTGGTTTGTCTATTCAATTTTATAAAATAGTAATCTTATTGTTAATATAATAATTATTATAAAGTTTAAAAATGCAAATTATTACCTATGATTTAGAGTATATATTGCTGATATGCAGCACAATAATTTGATATTTATTTATTTACATTATGTTAATTTTTTGTCTTCAAAACAAATGATTCAGTATAATCATAAAATATAGTCTGGTTTATATATAGCAAACGCCTTTAATTTTTTTGCCAAGAAAACGAACAGAGACACAAGTTTTTTCTTTGGCAGAGCAAAGGTGTTGAATCAGGAATT
>CALISX010000173.1 GCA_938041725.1 uncultured Lachnoanaerobaculum sp. | reverse complement strand
TTACTAACTTCCACATCATGTCTTAATGGGGTGGAAGTTAATTTTACAAATAAGGAATATTAACAAAGATGATATGATAAAGTAAATTCTAATGAGTATCCCTTGAAAATATACTTCTCCTATGATATTATGACTTCATCGGAAGAAATGCATAAAGATATATTATGTATGATATTAATTTATAGTTAATAGCATGCCAATAGGTTAAAATTAATACTTTATGTCTGTCTTTTGGTGTAAATATATTATTGGCAGTTGAGAGTAGTTCTTAATGAAGATAAACAGCGTACCGCCAGTCATGTTTCGTTTTGATCTGCTTTTCATACTGAATAACTTTTGGTCGTTATATCTTGTAGATAATCCTATAATAGCCTTCCTTGTTTTAATGTGAAAAAATACAGCGTTTTAGAAGAATTTACAGATCTAAGGAGATGTAGAAATGGCAGAGAGTATTATAAAACAAACTAACCGCACCCTACTGATTGAAGAGATCAACCCGGAAAAATTGAACCTGCTCACCTTGGTGGGGGATGTAAGGGGACTGGACAGCTTAAGCGATGATAAGGTGAAAGAGATTAATGAGGCGCTGCTGGTTAGAAACTTTGAAGAGTTTTTGGAAAAGTTTGATCCCACTGTATATTCTTTCTTTAATGCTGCCAGTGGAAAAATTGTGTATTCCAAAGAAAAACCGGCAGGAGTCCCGGAAAATATGCTGAGTATTGTGCATTTGAATGCCCATAATGATTTCCTTAAGATGCTGATGACTTTGGTGGAGACAAAAAGAAGCCAGGGGATTATCAATGCGGACTTCAAGTTTGAAAAGCTTACAGAAATGATTTCTCCCTCCAAGGTTATGGATGATATCAAACAGGTACGAAAAGAGCTGCAATACACCTATGCAGAGTACGCTAAATTGGAAGAGGGAGACACTCATAAGCTTGATTTAGGGGACAAGCTCAACTCCATGTTTGAAGAGGCCAGTGCCAATTATCAAAATCTCATGGCGATGATTCCTTTGGCCATTTCTGATATCAAAACCAGGCTGCTTTTGGGAGAATCCAAGGAAGCAGAAAGCAATGATGCTTTAACATTAGGGCTTTTGACAATGTCATCAGAAGGGGAGCTTACCGTGATTGAAGCTCCGAAGGTGGAAGAGAATGTACTGAGGATAGCGGATGACAATGCCAATGCAGGATTGATTGAGGCGCTGGAAGAGGACTATGATGCTTTGAATGCTGAGGGAAACAGCTATGTAAAACAGCTGGTGGTAAGAACCTTTTGTCCTCTTACTTCATCTATGCAAAGCCAGATTGATGTCAAGAAAGAAGTGGCAAATTATAACACATAC
>CALISX010000172.1 GCA_938041725.1 uncultured Lachnoanaerobaculum sp. | reverse complement strand
ATTTCATGAACGTTGTCAGGACTATGTGGAAAAGCCGCAAGAGGTACAAGTTCATTCAGATTTACAATTAATTTTTCATCATCTACCACCAATGCTTTCGGCATGCTTCTCCCTCTCTACTGAACTCTGATTCTATCCTTTACCTTCTCAAAGGCATTTTTCTTAATGCCGGGTATTTTCATAATATCCTCAATAACAGTAAACGGCTGCTCCCTGCGGTAGGCCAGTATGGCCTCTGCCTTGCTCTCTCCAATCCCCGGCAAAGACATCAATGCATTTTTATCTGCTGTATTGATATTAATGCGTGCTTCTCCCCCAGTCCCGGCTTCCTCTGCCAACGCAGGGGCGATGCTGCCTGCCTTGTCAAAAACAATAATATGTTCTCCGTCCTTTAACTCCTGGGCCAGATTGATCCGGTCCGGATCTGCCTCCTGGGTCATCCCCCCTGCCATCATGATCAGATCCTTTACAATGGAACCGGGCGAAAGGGTATACACATCCGGCTGTACCACACATCCGGAAACATACACCCGAAGCATCTGTGTGCTGCTCTCTATTTCCAGGGGCAATGTCTCCCCCTTCCCCGGCATACTGGAGGAATCCTCTGCCCCGGTGGCTTCAGACTCTGTTTGTTCTTCTTTGATTTCTTCCTGGAATTCCTCCTGGATCTGGGACAGCGAATTTTTTTGGCAACAAGAAAACAATCCTGCCATAAGAAAAAGCACAAGAATCAACCCAATTTTTATTTTATTTATTTTCATAGCCTTTCTCCAAAACATCTTGCATCCAGCTATGTAAGTCCTCTTTTATTGTATCGGAAAGAAGGAAGAAAAACAAGCTTCCATGGGGAAAAAACCCGCTCTGCTACTCCCTGAGACTGTTTTGATAGCTTCTGGCCAAATTCCTGGCCAGTATATAATTGGTCACCCCTCCCACACCCCCAGGAACAGGGGAAAGGGCAGCAGCCTTTTTTTGAACAGAAGAAAAATCCACATCTCCCACCAGCTTTCCCTCTATGTAGTTGATTCCCACATCAATTACCACAGCCCCCTCTTTGATATAATCACATTGAACCATACCGGCCTGTCCCACCGCCGCAATCAAAATATCCGCCCTGCGGCATTCCTCCTTCAAACCCGTTGTTTTGCTGTGGCAAATGGTAACTGTGGCATTTTCATCCAAAGCCATCATAGCTGCGGGACGGCCAATCACCATGCTCCGTCCCAGCACCACCACTTTTTTTCCCTCCAGGGGAATGGCATAAGCCTTTAAGATCTCCATCACCGCCCTGGCGGTACAGGGTGCCCACTGGTTCTTAGATTCTCCCTTCATGACTGCATTTTGATTTCCCAGAGAAAAACCGTCCATATCCTTTTCAGGAGATAAAAGCTCCCCCAGTCTTTGTTCTGAAATGTGCTCCGGCAGAGGACGTAAAATCAAAAGGCCATGGATGGATCTGTCTATATTGATTTGACGAATAACATCCTCCACCTTCTCCAGGGAAACAGCCGCAGGATAAGCAAATACCCTGGTTTGAATCCCGAATTTTCCCATATTCCTTTGGGCAGCCCTTTCATAGGAAATTTGATCTGCCTCCTCCCCCAAACGCAAAATCCCTAAGGTGGGAGGAAAGGCACCCTCCCGAGATAAGAATTCCCGGATTTCCTTTTCCAATATTTCCTGTACCTTGTCAGCCTTTAAAATCCTGCATTCCCGGCTCATAACAGCTCCTCCAAAATCTCTGTATACAGCTTGTCCGCCTCCTGTTTGGATGCCTCCAGCATATCGCTGGCTTCATCCAGCAGCTTCCTGGCTCTGGTTTTATCCTTCATCATCCCGGCATTGACTGCCACATTCATCATGGCTCCTGTGATACTGGCCCTTAGGAGAGAAATGGAAACCCCCGCATCAGAAACTGCCATTCTGGAGCCGTATCTGGCCAGATAACATACCGACTGCAGCATCCAAACCCCCTCCCTCATAATAGAAAAGGGCACCTGGGCAGCATCCCACAAAAGCTCCTCCATGATTTCTTCTTTCTTTTGTTTTTCCTCCGCTGTGGAAGCAGGCAGAGAATAGGCCTTTGCCAAAGGGGCAAATACTGCAGCATCCTGGTCTGCAAGCTGCAAAAAACTTTGGATATGCTCCTGCATCTCCTCTAATATCAATGCAATATTCTTTTCCACATTGGCATATTTTTTCTTTCCCAGGGTAAGATTACAAACCATGCCGGCCAGAGCAGCTCCCAAAGCCCCGGCCAGGGCTGAAGCCCCGCCTCCTCCAGGCACAGGCTCCCGGGAAGCCAGGGTTTGCAGATAGGTTTCAATTACTTCTGTTTTGGTTTCCATATAATACTCCTATGATTCGATCCAGTTTTCCCATTCCTTTGGCGCATATCCAAAGGCAGCCTTTTTCCCATTGCGCACAATGGGAAGCCGCAGCACCAGCTGATTTTCAAAAATCTTTTCCAGTTTGTCCTCTGGAGACAGGTAGCGGATCAATGTAAGGGTCTCCTGATCTTTACATTTCACATCCAGAATCTCCTCCACATCCTTCACCCCAGCCACCACAGAACGGAACTCCCCCCGGCTCATACTCTTTTCCCTAAGATCTACCATCTGAAAGGGAATTCTTCTTTCCTTAAAAAAGCGCTGGGCTTTTTTGGTATCCTGGGACTTATTGGTTCCAAAAATCTGTATATTCATGCTTTTCCTCCTGCCATCATCCGCTAAACTCCCATGCCAGGCGGGCTGGCACAACCATTATACCTCTTTTCCTTCAAATGAAAAGTGCTATCCTTCTTTCCTAAAGGTTTACTTTAACCCCTGTGTTTGCTACAATAGACTTATTTCCTAGTAAATAGGTATGAATAATATGGGAGGCATACGGTGAAAATTTCTACGAAGGGCAGATATGCACTGAAAATGATGGTGGAGTTCGGTTTAAATCCTGGCTCTCCTACCAAAATCAATCAGGTGGCCAGATCCCAGGGGATCTCTGAAAAATATTTGGAGCAGATTGTATCAACCCTGTCCAAAGCCAGACTGGTAAAAAGCATCCGGGGTGCCCAGGGGGGATATATTCTTACCAGAGCCCCAAAGGACTATTCCGTAGGGGAAATTCTTCGGGTAATGGAGGGGTCCTTGGCACCAGTGCATTGTCTGGATATGGATGGAATTTGTGAACGCTCCAGATCCTGCGTCACCCAGAATCTGTTCAAAAAAATTGAAACCGCCATTAATAATGTGGTGGACAATGTGACCCTGTTAGACCTGATGGAAGACGAACTTTCCATTCGTCGAAAAAAAAGAACTGTGGAGCCCATCCCTTAAGGATGCGCTCCGCAGCACTTCCATATAAAAAAGCGAGGCATCCCCCGCTTTTTTATTCCCAAGGCCCACCACTCTAAAGGCCCTGTTCTAACTCCCATATCACTTTTCCTGTTTCACTCTAACAGCCTGTATCACTGCATCCTTAACCAATCACTCTAAATCCTATATCACTCTAACATCTCACTCTAACAACCTGTATCACTCTAACGCTTCACTCTAACAACCTATATCACTGCGTCTACCACTCTAAATCCTGTATCACTCTAACAACCTATATCACTGCATCCTTAACCAATCACTCTAAATCCTATATCACTCTAATGCTTCACTCTAATAACCTATATCACTGCATCCTTAACCAATCACTCTAAATCCTATATCACTCTAACAGTCTATATCACTCTACCATTGGTTTGCCGCACTTAAACACCCTACTCTCTCTAATTTTCTGCACTCCTTTCCCCCCTTGGGCATCTTCCTAACACTCAAACAATTAATAAGCCTACATCACAACGACACAACCTGTAGTACAAACTATGTTTATCACTCCTATGTGTCTCTGTGACACTGTCCGATGTATCATCTCGGCCATCGCTCTTACAAGTATGATTATAGCAGGTAAGTGATAAAAAGCATGAAAAAAGTATGAATAACGGTATTTAAGGTATGAACAGCGGTATGGCTTTAAAAGGCTACTGCAGGTTTGCAATTTCCTTTTCCACAATCTCTTTCCACTGTTCCATGGACCTGGCTCCACTGTAGGTATCTCCCACAATCTTTCCATTTTTATCCACAAAGAAGGTTTCCGGAATGGCCATGATACCGATCAATCTCCCATTCAGGGCTGTGGAGTCTGGAATCACGATAGGGTAGGTGATACCAAGCTTGCTCTGAAGGTCCTTGGCCTTTTGAATAGCATCCGGATTTTCTCCTCCCATATCCATTGCATCCAGGCAGACCCCCAGGATATTGAATTTTTGTCCGGACATCTCCTGATGCAGCTTTTCCAGCTCCGGCATCTCTGCAACACATGGGCCGCACCAGGTGGCAAAAACATTGACCATGGTTAAATCATAGTCTGCCAGATTTTTCTCTGTAAAAGCATCCCCCTCAATGGTCTTGGTATTAAAGGGCGCAATATTTCGAATGGGGCCAAATTCTTCCTCAGAGGCAGCAGCTTCCGTTGTCTCTCCCTCAGTGACTGCTGCCTCTGAGGTTTCCTGATTTCCTGCACTTTGACGCTCTGTGACGGTTTCGCTGCTTTGCACCGCTGCCACTGTACTGTCCTGGGCAGATTCTGTTACATTGCCTGCACCGCAGGCAGATAAAAAAATACCGGCGGCTAAAAGAATACCGCCTGCTATACTTCTATTCATTTAAAATTCTCTCCTCGCTTCTGTAAAACATAGGCTTCCATGCCGAGGCCCGGCATGGGGGTTACAAAATAGTGCGGATCCAGCCCTCCGGTGCCTTTAGCTCTCCCAGCTGAATCCCGGTAAGAGTATCATACAGCTTTTTGGTAATCTCTCCCATGGTCTCCATACCGCTGGGAAGAGAGATCACCTCCTGTCGGCTGCAGATTCTTCCAATAGGGGAAATCACTGCGGCGGTTCCGCAAAGTCCTGCCTCCAAAAAGTCCTTCACCTCGGAAAACTTCACCGGCCTTTCCTCCACCTCCAGATTCAAATAATGCTTGGCCACATGCAGCAAAGACCTTCTGGTAATGGAGGGAAGAATGGAATCGGATTTGGGGGTTACCACTTTATAATCCTTGGTAACGAAAATAAAATTGGCCCCTCCCGTTTCCTCCACATAGGTCCGGGAAGAAGGATCCAAATACATATTTTCATCAAAGCCCTCCCGATGGGCTTTCATCAGGGAGTGAAGACTCATGGCATAGTTTAACCCTGCCTTGATATGTCCCGTTCCCCTGGGGGCAGCTCTGTCAAAATCACTGACGGTAATGGTGATGGGCTTGGCTCCTCCCTTAAAATAAGGCCCCACCGGAGTGGTGAATACCCGAAACTCATATTCCTCTGCCGGCTTTACCCCAATAACAGGAGAGGAAGCAAACATATAAGGCCGGATATACAAACTGGCACCGCTGCCAAAGGGGGGAACCCAGGGGGCATTGGCCTTTACCACCTGATCAACTGCCTCCAAAAAAACCTCTGGAGGCAAAGGGGGCATCTCCAGCCACTGGGCAGAATGATACATCCGCTCTGCATTCAGGTCCGGACGGAAGGCGACAATTCTACCATCCTTTGTGGTATAGGCCTTCAATCCCTCAAACACCTCCTGGCAATACTGGAGAATACCGGCACATTCATTCAACTGGATATTGGGATCTGTAATCAGCCCTCCCGGCTGCCATCTTCCCTCTTTGTAGTGACAAACATAACGGTAATCCGTTGTGCGGTATCTAAATCCGATATTGCTCCAGTCAAGATCTTTTTTCTCCATGTTCCTCTCCTTTAGTCATTCAGCCGGGCCAGCTTGGCGGCCTGATCCGCTCCGATACATCCGTCGATCAGCTCCTGAATGTCTCCATTAATAATTTTATCCAGCTTATACAGGGTCAGGTTAATGCGGTGATCCGTCACCCGGCCCTGGGGATAATTGTAGGTGCGGATCTTTTCCGAACGATCCCCGGTTCCGATTTGGCTCCTTCTGTTAGCTGCCTCCTTGCTCTGCTGCTTTTCCAGCTCTATTTCATAGAGCTTAGACCGCAGCAGGGCAAAGGCCTTATCCTTGTTTTGCAGCTGGCTTTTTTCAGTTTGAGAGTAAATTACAATTCCTGTGGGATAGTGAGTCAAACGCACAGCGGAATCTGTGGTATTGACACACTGGCCTCCATTTCCGCTGGCCCGCATCACGTCAATGCGCACATCATTCATGTCAATCTGCACATCCACCTCCTCCGCCTCCGGCATCACAGCCACCGAAGCGGTGGAGGTGTGAATGCGCCCTCCGGATTCTGTTTCCGGAACCCTTTGGACACGGTGTACGCCGGACTCGTATTTTAATTTGGAATAGGCGCCCTTTCCGCTAACCATGGCCACCACTTCCTTAAAGCCTCCAATGCCGTTTTCATTCACATCAATGATTTCTACCTTCCACCGCTGGCTTTCCGCATAATGCACATACATCCGGTAAAGCTGGGAGGCAAACAGAGCTGCCTCATCCCCTCCCGCTCCTGCCCGGATCTCCAGCATAATATTTTTGTCATCATTGGGATCCTTGGGCAGCAAAAGAAGCTTCAGCTGGTCCTCCAAAAGGGACTGTCTTTCCTTTCCCTCTGCCAGCTCCTGCTTGGCCATGTCCCGAATCTCTTCGTCATTTTCACTTTCCAAAAGCGCCAGGGCATCCTCCTGGTCAGAAAGGGCCAGCTTATAGTCCTTATAGGTGTTTACCAAAGGCGCCAGATCTGACTGCTCCTTCATCAGCTTTCGAAAGCGGTTCTGATCATTGGCCACATCGGGACTTCCCAGTGCAGCCATCACCTCGTCATAATGTACAATGATATCCTCTAAATTTTCAAACATATTGATCCTCTATGTCCGTTTCTGCTAAAATCACCCGATCCAGTCCTGCCAGGTCCTTCTCTACAGTCACCCTGGCAAAGCCTGTCTCCAGGCAAAGCTCCCTTACCTCTTCCCCCTGGTCAAAACCGATTTCCAAGGCCAAAAGTCCCTTTTTTTTCAAAAATCCTCCCGCCTCCCGGGCAAGGATACGGTAAAACCCCAGGCCATCCCCATCTCCGTCCAAAGCAAGTCTTGGCTCAAAATCCCGTACCTCCGGCAAAAGGGTATCAATCACCTGGGATCTGATATAGGGGGGATTGCTTACGATTATATCATATTTCTGATTTTCTGTTAAACCGGTAAACATATCTCCTAAAATCCAGGAAACCCCTGCCTTTAGAAAAGCGCTGTTTCTTTTGGCCACCTCCAAAGCCTTAGAAGAAATATCCAGTCCTGACACCCCTTTAAATCTTCCGTTTTTTTCCAGAGCCAGGGCAATGGCCCCGGAACCGGTACACAGATCCAAGACCTCCAAGGTATCCGGCGGGCGGCTTTGTGCCCAGTGTAAAACCGCCTCCACCAAAACCTCTGTATCCTGTCTTGGAATCAAAACGTTTTCATTTACATACAGGGGCAAACCATAAAAATCCTGGCTGTGGAGAATATACTGTATGGGACGGCGGGTAAGCCGCTCCCTGACCCATGCAAAAAACTGCCTGAGCCTTGGATCCGACTCTTGGATTTCCTGGTTGTCCTTTTCCAAAATCCAGGTTCCAAAATCCCATCCAAAGGCTTGGGTAAATAACATTCTGGCCTCCAGCTCTCCCTCTGCAATGCCCCCCTCCTTCAAAAGCGCCGCCGCCTCCCGTTGGTATTCCACTGCCCTTTTCATGTTAAAAATTCTCTTTCAAATACCTTTTCCAGTCAAATACCCTTTCCACAGCAGCAATGGCCACCTCCACCATATCCTCTGTGGGTTCCTTGGTGGTCAGTCCCTGCATCCAAAGGCCTGGGCGGCTTAAAAGATTAACCAGCCAGAAATCACTCCTTCCTGCCAAGGATAAAAATTCATAACTCACTCCGGCAATCACCGGAATTAAAAGGATCCGGCTAATGGCCCGCATCCAAAGGGTATCCACCCGCAGCACCATAAAGAACAAAATGCTGATCATCATCACCAAAATCAAAAAGCTGGTACCGCAGCGCTTATGCTCCTTGGAGCTTTTCATTACATTTGGAACAGTGAGGCTTAGTCCATGCTCCACACAATTAATGCATTTATGCTCCGCCCCATGGTACATAAAGGTCCGGCGGATATCCTCCATTCTGGATACCAGCTTAATATACAGCACAAAAATTCCGATGCGCAAAAATCCTTCTAAAACAGCAATCAAATAATAATTATTATAAAATCGTTTTACCAAATTGCTTAAAAACATAGGCAGCAGCATAAAAACCGCCACAGAAACCAGGAGGGAAAATACCACCGAGGCACTTATAATAGCCTTTTCCAGCTTTTCTCCAAAAATCCTTTGCAGCTTTTCTTCTATGGGAGAGGGGGCGCTTTCCTCCTCATCCTCAAAAAAACTGGCAGAATAGGCCAGGGTTTTCATTCCCAAAATCAAAGAATCTGCAAAGGCAAAAATGCCTCTCACAAAGGGAAGGGAAAAAAACTTCACCTTCTCCGTCATACTGATATACTTCCCCTCCATCACTGCTATTTCCCCGTCAGGCTTTCGAACGGCGGTGGCATACCTGTCCCGATTCTTCATCATAATGCCTTCAATTACGGCTTGTCCGCCAATACCGGAATACTTCATATTCTCCTTTCTATTCTACCAAACCCCAGGCCCCCTTGCAGGGTGCTGTAAATCTCTTACGCAAAAAAGCTGCTGCCCAAAGCCTGCTGCCTTGGGAATCTTCCAAGACGGCGGACCTTGCGCAACAGCCCTTTTCCACGGCAAAATCCCCTTAAAGGATCTGCCCTTTTCCTATTCCTATTCTGCCTGTACGCCGTACTTACGGTTAAACTTCTCAATACGTCCTCTGGCTGCCGATGACTTCTGCTGTCCAGTATAGAAGGAGTGGCACTTGGAGCACACCTCCACATGGATCTCCGGCTTAGTGGATCCGGTTACAAATGTATTGCCGCAGTTACAGGTTACAGTGGCCTGATAATACTTTGGATGAATTCCTTCTCTCATAAAACACCTCTTCTTTCCTTTTTAACGGTTGCCCTATGGGCAGACTCGTTCACACTTCCACCAAATATACC
>CALISX010000171.1 GCA_938041725.1 uncultured Lachnoanaerobaculum sp. | reverse complement strand
AAGCACAGCATTCACATGTTTGCCGTCCGGGGACTTATGCAGTATAATAGGGGTATGAGGGTATTGAATGAGGATCTTCGCTCCCGGCAGTGGAAGAATATTTATGTATTAACAGGAAACGATGATTTCCTGAAAAGAAGCTATAAAAACCGGTTAAAGGAGGGAATTTTAGGAGAGGACACCATGAATTATGCCTGTTTTGAAGGAAAGGAAACCCAGGTCCAGGATCTGATTTCCATTGGGGAAACCTTGCCTTTCCTTGCCCCCTGGCGGTGTATCGTGGCGGAAAATACCGGATTTTTCAAATCCTCTCCAGAGCCGCTTTTAAAGTTTTTTGACAGGATGCCCCCCACCACAGTTTTGATTTTTGTGGAAGCAGAGGTGGATGAAAGGGGAAAGGCCTATAAAAGGATGAAGGATAAGGGATACAAGGCCCTTTTGAATCATCCCAACCGGCGGGAGCTTTCGGCCTGGGCTGCAGGGATGCTGGCCCGGTATCAAAAGAAAATCACCCCCTCTGTGATGGAGTTTTTTTTGGACCAGGTGGGAGAGGATATGGAAAGGTTAAAGGGGGAGATTGAAAAGCTGGAGGCCTACCTGGGAGACCGGGAGGTGGTGGAACTGGAAGACATAGGGGCCATTACCACCCGGAGCTTGAAGGACCGGGTATTTGATATGATTAGCGCGGTAAGTATGAACCGTATGAAGGAGGCTTTTTCTTTGTATGAGGAACTGCTGGCTTTGCAAAAGGATCCCATGGGTATTTTGTATCTGATTACCAAGCAGTATAACCAGCTGTACCAGGTGAAGGAGATGACCTTGGAAGGGATGAGCAGGGAGGCCATTGCCAAGGAGATGAAGCTCCATTCCTTTGTGGTTTCCAAGCTGATTTCCCAGGCGGGCCGCTATGACAAACACAGGATTTTGGGATTTTTAAACCGGTCTTTAAAGCTGGAGGAGGCAGTAAAGCAGGGAAGGCTTCAGGGAAATATGGCCTTGGAGCTTTTGATCCTTTCTCAATAGGCTGATAGTGTAACCTTCATGCCAGGGCCGGTACCACCATAGATATAAGTCCCTGCAGCATTTTGCTGCGATGCAGCCAGTGGGCTGCTATAATAGTTGCGTCGAGCTTTGGCATAACATATAATACAGAATGTTTTAGAACACAGCAGCACCAAGCTGTATCAGACTGATACAGTGTATGGTGTCAGTGCACCCGGTGTGGTGCCCCTATGAAAAGAGAAGGAGAGAAGTCTTGAACAAGGTCTATGATTTATATGCTCCCTGCCATTTTGGTCTGGAGTCTATGCTGAAAAGGGAAATTGTTGATATCGGATATGAGCCGGATCGGGTGGAAGACGGTAGGGTGTATTTTAAAGGGGATGCCGAGGCCATAGCCAGGGCAAATGTCTGGCTGAGAACCACCGAGCGGGTGCTCTTGAAAGTAGGGGAATTT
>CALISX010000170.1 GCA_938041725.1 uncultured Lachnoanaerobaculum sp. | reverse complement strand
ATGATCTGGCCAAGGTGGGCCGGTATAAGTTCAACCGCAAACTCGGCCTGGGCGGTTCTGGGCTGGGAGGACTAGGGAATTTTGTGTGGAGGATATGTTGAAGTGGAACCGGGTTGGTGTTATCATAGAAGCTTAGGGCTGTTTCACAGAAGGAGGAAGGTATGGCATTGATTTTACCCAGGGACTATGATCCGGTGCTTACAGTGCGCCAGACCCAGGAGGCCATTAAATATATACGGGATACATTTCAGAAGGAATTCGGCAGGGGGATGCATTTGGAACGGGTTTCCGCTCCTTTGTATGTATCCCGTTCCAGCGGTTTAAATGACAATCTAAACGGGGTGGAGCGCCCAGTGAGCTTTGATATCCGGGCCATTCCAGGGGAAACCTATGAGGTGGTGCACTCCCTGGCCAAATGGAAGCGGATGGCCCTGGGGGAATATGGATTTTTGCCTGGGGAAGGGCTGTACACCAATATGAATGCCATCCGCCGGGATGAGGAGCTGGACAACACCCATTCCTGCTATGTGGATCAGTGGGACTGGGAAAAGGTGATCCTGAAGGAAGATAGAACCAGGGAAACCCTGGAGGGAACGGTGCGCATCATCTTCAGGGTGATGAAGCATATGGAACATGAGGTGTGGTATAAATACCCCCAGGCGGTGCGCCGTCTGCCGGAGGATATTTTCTTTATTACCTCGGAGGAACTGCGGCAGCAGTATCCGGATCTCTCTCCCAAGGAACGGGAAAATGCCATTGCCAGGGAGCATGGCTGTGTCTTTGTGGAAAAGATCGGAGGAAAACTGGGAGACGGCCAGGTGCATGACGGCAGGGCTCCGGACTATGATGACTGGGAATTAAACGGGGATATTTTGTTTTGGTTTGATTATTTGGACTGCGCCCTGGAGATTTCCAGTATGGGGATCCGGGTGGACGAGGAAGCCTTAGAGCGCCAGCTGAAGGAGGCGGGGGCCTGGGAGCGTCGGGAGCTTCCCTTTCATCAAAAGCTCCTTAGGGGAGAGCTTCCCTATACCATCGGGGGAGGCATTGGACAAAGCCGGCTTTGCATGCTGCTGTTGAACCGGGCCCATATTGGAGAAGTACAGTCCAGTGTATGGCCCCAGGAAATGCGGGAGGCCTGCAGGAAAAACAAAATGTTTCTTTTATAGATGGGGGCGGTTATGAAGACAAGGGAAGCAAAAAAGGAAGCGGCAAGGGATCATAAGAAAAAGAAAAAAAGGTCAATGAACAGCCTGGCCAATAAGCTGGGGATTATTACCATTGCCCTGGTGATCGGTGCTTTGGCCCTGGTGATGGGGGTGCGGGTATCCGTAATTAAAAAGGAACTGGCCAGGCGGCAAAAGCACAATCTGGAGGTACTTCGTGAGCTGGAGCAGGAGCAGCAAAGGGCCCAGGAGCTTCAGGAGCGCCGGAAGTATGAGGCCACAGACAAGTATGCCATTGAGGTGGCCAGAGAAAAGCTGGGCATGGTTTTTCCCGATGAAATTGCCATAAAATCCGAAAATTAATATGTTGAATACACAAACATTTATAAAGCAAATTAAAAAGCAGGGCAGCATTGCCAGGGGGGATACCATTGTAGCCGGTGTCAGCGGCGGCGGGGATTCTGTATGTATGCTGCACCTGCTTTGGAAAGTACAGGAGGCCTTAGCAATAAGGCTTCTTGTTGTACATATCCACCATGGTATCCGGGGAGAGGAGGCGGACCGGGATAGGGATTTTTGCAAGGCCCTGGCCAAAAGCCTGTCCCTGCCCTTTTACTACTTTCACAGGGATGTGCCTGCCTTTGCCAAAGCGCAGGGATTGGGAGAGGAGGAGGCAGGCCGGGTGCTGCGCTATGCCTGCCTTCAGGAGATTGCAAGGGAGGTGCCCTGTCACCGGGGAAAGATTGCCCTGGCCCATCACAAGGAGGACAATGCAGAAACCATTCTTCACAATCTGCTCCGGGGCAGCGGTCTGGCCGGTCTCCAGGGGATTCCAAAGAGCAAGGACAATGTGATCCGGCCTTTGCTGGATTTTTCCAGGGAGGAAATAGAAGCCTATCTAACAGAAAACAACATTGCTTATCAAAGGGACAGCACCAATCTGGAGAATCACTATACCAGAAACCGCATTAGAAACCAGATATTTCCCCTTTTCACCAGGGAGATCAACAGCCGGGCCGTGGATCATATCCTTCGGGCCGGGAAAATCTTCGGAGAGGCCCATGCCTGTTTCAAGGCCCTGGCCCGGAAGGAGATGGAAGAGGAGGCACGCAAACAAGAGGTCCTTTCGTCTGCTCTTTTACAGGAGGGGGAGGAGGAGATTTTGGCAGCGTTTTCCCTGGAGAGACTAAGGGGTATGGAGCATATCCTGGGGTTGAATGTATTGGAAGCCCTTTTTGCCAAAGCCTATGGAGCAAGGGGAGAGGGTTTAAAAGACCTGGCCTGGGAGCATAGAGAGGATGTATATTCCCTGCTTTTTAAAGACACCGGCAAGGAGATTTCCCTTCCCCGGGGGCTTCGGGCCAAAAGGGGATATGGCTTTTTACTGCTGCTTCCCGAAAAAGAGGGGGGAAGGAAGGAGTTTCGGAGGGGAAATGTAACATTTCACCTTCTGGAGCAGGGAGATTTTTCCCGGATTCCAAAAGAAAGGGAGAGAAAGTGGCTGGATGCTGACAAAGTGGTGCAAAGTATTGTACAATATAGAAAGGGGGAACAGCAGGAAAAGAATCTGTTGTCCCTTTTGAAGGAAGCAATTGCCATCCGTCATAGATGCACCGGAGATTATATCTCTATCCGGGGGGGCAGGAAAAGCTTGAAAAAGCTTCTGATAGATGACAAGATTCCTGCTGCCCTGAGAGATCGGATGCTGGTGGCAGCCATCGGCCCGGAGGTGTTGTGGACAGAGTGGGGCAGGATCAGTGCGTACCATAGGGTACAGGAAGGCACAACAAAAATATTGGAGATTTGTCTAGGGACAAAATAGAAAGGAAATCATGGCAGAGACAGTGCATGTATTGATATCGGAGGAAAAGCTGTATGCCCGGATCCGGGAGGTGGCCAAGCAGATTAACAGGGACTATGCAGGCAGGGAAATTACCCTGATCTGTGTACTCAAGGGAGGGGTCATGTTTATGTGCGAGCTGGCCAAGCATTTGACACCGGATGTTTCCATGGATTTTATGTGTGTATCCAGCTATGGGGATGCCACCTCCAGCAGCGGCGTGGTGCGGATTGTAAAGGATCTGGATCAAAGCCTGGAGGGGAAGGATGTGCTGATTGTGGAGGACATTATTGACTCCGGGAATACCCTGTCCTATCTTATGGATCTTCTGCAAAAAAGAAACCCCAGGACTTTGAGGCTTTGCACCCTGCTGGATAAGCCTACCCGCAGGGTCAAAAAGGATGTAAAGGTGGATTATACCTGCTTTGCCATTCCCGATGAATTTGTGGTGGGCTTTGGCCTGGACTACCAGCAGAGATATCGGAATCTTCCCTATGTGGGAGTGGTGGAGCTGAGCTAGGAAAGGGCGGACAGAAATAACTACCGGAGGAAAACATTGAAAAGAAGAGAAAGTACGATCAGAGGGTTTTCCCTGCTGATTATTGTAATTTTGGCAGTATGGGTTTTGTTCAATATGAGCACCCAGCTTAGTATGAACCGGATTTCCAGACAGGAGTTTTTACAGGCCCTGGACTCCGGCCGCATTGCATCGGTGGAGATCAAGCAAAACTCCCAGACTCCCACAGGGCAGGCAGTAATTTCCTATCGGGACAACAAGGAAACCGGCAGCTACTATGTGGCGGATGTGACGGATCTTACCAAGGAATTAGAGGAGCATCAGGTGGATTACATCCTGGAGGATGTGCCCAGGGAGGGGATTTTAACCAATACCATTTTGCCCATCGGTCTTTCAGCGGTGGTGGTGATCTTTTTGATCATGTACATGAATGCCCGGATGGGGGGCATGGGAGGCGGTGGCGCCAGCTCCCGGATGATGAATTTTGGCAAAAGCAGAGCCCGTATGACCAAGGACAATCCTGTGAAGTTTGACAAGGTGGCAGGATTGAAGGAGGAAAAGGAAGAACTGGAAGAGGTGGTGGATTTTTTAAAAAGCCCCGCCAAGTATACCAGGCTTGGTGCCAGAATTCCCAAGGGGATTATTTTGGTAGGGCCTCCCG
>CALISX010000169.1 GCA_938041725.1 uncultured Lachnoanaerobaculum sp. | reverse complement strand
ATATCCGCAGTGCCAAGGGGCCCGGAACGGTGGTTCGCTCCATGAGCGGGGGGAATCAGCAAAAGGCCATTGTGGCCAGGGAAATTGAGGAAGGGGGAAGCCTGGTGATTTTTGTTCAGCCCACCAGAGGGCTGGATGTGGGTGCCATTTCTGCCATCCACGAAAGCATTGTGGCCCAGCGGGACAAAAACCGGGCCATACTTTTGATTTCTTTGGAGCTGGAGGAGGTGCTTTCCTGTGCCGACACCATTGGGGTTATGTATAAGGGGCAGATGCAGACCATCCGTCCTGCAGGAGAAATTTCCCCGGAGAAAATCGGAGAATATATGATGGGAGTGGGACAATGAAAAAGAAAGATTTTGCAATTTTCGGCGGAGAAAAATGGCAGTGGATTACAATCCCTGTGCTGGCCATTTTATTAAGTCTTCTGGCCATATCTGTGATTATTCTGCTGATTGGGAAAAATCCCCTCACAGCCTTTTCCAGTCTCCTGCAGGGCAGCGGATTCCTGCCCAAGCCCTCCTACAGTTCCTATAAAAGCATGGGGACGGATTTTTTTGAAACGCTGGATGCCCTCACCCCCATGATTTTTGCCTCCTTGGCAGTGGCGGTGGCCTTTCAGGCAGGGCTTTTTAACATCGGGGTATCCGGCCAGATGCTGGCGGCGGGCTTTGTATCCAGCATCCTGATCGGATATTCTGCTCTGCCGGCGGGGCTGGCCAGGCCCTGCATGCTGCTGGCGGGGCTTTGCATAGGAGCCCTTGTCGGAGCCTTGATCGGGCTTTTAAAATACCGGTTTAATATCAATGAGGTGGTATCCGCCATTATGATCAATTACATCCTGCAGTACATTATCAGCTTTTTTATCAATACCTCCTATGTGGACCCTGTATCCAGGCAGTCCAGAAATATTTCCCAGGCTGCCAGGCTGACCCTGCAAAATGTGCAGCTGGGGGCAGTGAAAATGCGCATTCCTTTAATGATTCTTCCTGCCATTTTGGTTGCCTTGGTTTTGTATGTTTTTACAGCCAAAACAAAATACGGGTATGAGCTGAAGGCCGTGGGACAAAACCGGTTTGGAGCCCAGTATGCAGGGATTTCCGTGGGAGCCAATATTGTATTTGCCATGACCCTGAGCGGTGCTCTGGCCGGACTGGCAGGGGTGACCTATTACGCAGGATATTACCAGTCCATTCAGCCCGGCACCCTCAGCAGCCTGGGCTTTGATTCCATTGCCGTATCTCTTTTGGGTAATTCCCATCCCATCGGCATTTTGTTTTCCTCCCTGTTGATCACTGCCATTTCCAAGGGCAGCACCTATATGAGTTCCACTGTAGGGGTACGCCAGGAAATCGCTTCTTTGATTACCGGCATGATTTTGCTGTTTTCTGCCTGCGGAGGATATTTACGATACAGGCTGGCCCTTAAAAGAAACGGGAAAGGAGGAAATGCATGAATACCCTGATTATCGACGGGCTTTCCTATGCCCTTCCCCTTTTGATCATTGCCATCGGGGGGATCTACAGTGAACGAAGCGGTGTAATCAACCTGGCTTTAGAGGGAATGCTGGGTTTTGGAGCCTTTTGCGGCGGTCTTACCTTTATGCTGCTGCAAACCCGGCTGGGATTCAATCTCTCCGCCATTTACCTTTCCCTCCTGGCAGCCATGGCAGGGGGCGGGATCTATGCTTTGCTCCATGCCCTTTTGTGTATTAAATTCCAGGCCAACCAGGTGATCAGCGGTGTGGTGGTAAACATCCTTTCCCTGGCTTTGACAGGATTTTTAACCAGCCAGATTAATACGGCCCTGACGGGAAAACCCAGCGACAAGTTTATGCTGAGTATTTTTCCAAGGATCAGCATTCCTGTTCTTTCCCGGATCCCTGTTTTGGGTGGTTTTTTTGATAATTTTTATATTTTTGAACCCGTCATTTTGGTTTTGGTTGGAATTTTATGGTATTTGCTCTATGCTACCCCCTTCGGGATGCACCTAAGGGCCTGCGGAGACAATCCCCAGTCTGCCGATGCAGCAGGCATCCGGGTTTCCAGGGTCCGCTTTTTGGCAGTGGTGATTTCCGGAGCCCTCTCCGGTCTGGGAGGCATGTGCTTTGCCTATTCTATTTCCGGCACCTTCAGTGCTGCGGTTTACATGGGGGCCGGGTATCTGGCCATTGCAGCCCTGATCTTTGGCAACTGGAAAATCATGCCCACATTAGGGGCCTGCCTGATCTTTGGCTTTGCCAGATCTGGAGCCTTTGAACTGGCAAAGGGGTTAAAGCTTGCCAGCAGTTTTTCTGACCTGGCTATGACTTTGCCCTATATTCTTACCTTGGTGCTGCTGGTTTTCTTTTCTAAAAACAACCGTGCTCCCAGAGCTCTGGGGGAGGTGTATGACAAAAGCAAGCGGTAAGAGAACATACATAGGGGGAGGCTGCACAAGCCTCCCCTGGAAAGGGAATCTATGAATTTTCGTTTTTATAATGGGAAAATCGCACCCCTGGATGAAAGGGAGCCCTTTTGGGGGGAACTTTGGATACGGGAAAACCGCATTGCCTTTTGCGGTACCAAGGAGGAGGCAGAAAAAAGGCGGTTAGAGCAGGAACAAGGGCTCCGGGGGGAGCAGACAGAGATATTTCACAGGGAAATCAATCTGGAGGGAAATCTGATCCTTCCCGGCTTTAAAAACGCCCACACCCATTCTGCCATGACCTTTTTGCGCAGCCGGGCAGATGACCTGCCTTTAATGGAATGGCTGCAAAAACAGGTGTTTCCCATGGAGGCCAAATTAAAGGGGGAGGATGTGTACTGGCTTTCCACCCTGGCCATTATGGAATATCTTACCGGGGGGATCACTGCCAATTTTGATATGTATTTTTTCCCGGAGGAGAATGTGCGGGCCAGTATAGACAGCGGCTTTCGTACAGTGCTCTGCGGCGCGGTAAATGATTTCCAGGGAAGTCTGGAAGAATTAAGGGAGCAGTATGATGCCTTTTGCAGCATCCACGACAGGATTGGATTTTTACTGGGTTTTCACGCAGAATACACCTGCAGTCCCTCTTTGCTGGAAGGCATTGCAGCCTTGGCCCATGAGCATCATGCCCCTGTTTTTACCCATAATTCTGAAACAAAAGGGGAGGTGGCGGGCTGTAGAGAGCGGTATGGCCTTACCCCCACCGCCTATCTGGACAAGCTGGGCATGTTTGATTTCGGCGGCGGAGGCTTTCACTGCGTTTATCTGACAGAAGAAGATATGGACATCTTTGCAAACAAGGGGCTTTTTGCCGTGTCTAATCCCGGCAGCAATGGAAAGCTGGCCAGCGGCATTGCGCCCCTGCAGAAAATGCAAAAGCGGGGGATTCCCATTGCCCTGGGCACCGACGGCCCTGCCAGCAATAATGCTTTGGATATGTTTCGGGAAATGTATCTG
>CALISX010000168.1 GCA_938041725.1 uncultured Lachnoanaerobaculum sp. | reverse complement strand
CTGAAATCAATCTCTTTGCCCAAACCCTGGAAATTGAGTTTGATGACAGGAAAAGGGTTGTGTATCCTTTTCATGAGCTTAGTGAAATTGAGCTTTCCTATGCTATCACCATTCACAAGTCCCAGGGAAGTGAATACCCTGCAGTCATCATTCCCGTATTCTTCGGCCCTCCCCTGTTGATGACCAGAAATTTAATCTATACGGCCATTACCCGGGCACAAAAATGCGTGGTTTTGGTGGGAGATCCCCAGGCTTTTTATGATATGGTGCATAATACGGCTGAGCTCCAAAGATATACAGACTTAAAGGAGCGCATCCTGGAATATGCTCAGACAACGCTTCCTTAGGGGGCGGCTGATACCGTCCCTTCTTTTTTCTTTGTTTATGTCAGGAGAATTCTATGTATGATCTAAAAACTTCAGGATACTGTCTGGAATCTCTATTGGATATACTGTTTCCCAGACGCTGCCCCCTGTGCGCAGAGATTGCCATGCCCAAGGGGTATTTGATCTGTAAAAGCTGTATTCCAAAGCTTCCTTTTATCAAAGCCCCTTACTGCATGAAATGCGGTAAGGAAATCGGTGCCGACGAGGAGGAATACTGCCCGGACTGCCTGGCCCGCCCCAAAAGCTTTCTATTGGCCCGAAGTATGTTAAACTATACCCCGGCTGTGCAAAGGGCGGTGCTTAGTATCAAATACAAAAACCAACGGGACTATATCCGGGCCTTTGCCCATGTGGCTAAGCTTCGGTATGGGGATTTTTGGCGCGCCCAAGGTCTGGATGCCCTGATTCCCGTACCCCTTCACCCCCAAAGACAAAGGGAGCGGGGATTTAATCAGGCAGAGCTTTTGGCCAGGGAAATAGGCGGGGATCTGGATCTGCCGGTTATCACCTCTTTATTGCATCGGATAAAAAAAACCAGAGATCAAAAGGAGCTGAGTGCAAGGGACAGACTGCATAATCTGGACGGAGCATTTTGGGCAAATTCCCTGCCAAAGTCTATTAAAAATATCTTAATTGTTGATGATGTATATACTACTGGCGCCACCATGGAAAGCTGTACCATGGCTTTATTAAAGGCAGGAGCCCAAAATATATACTGTTTTTCCATTGCCATGGGATCTGCCAGGTCCTAAGCCCATCTTGTACAAGGAATGGCCCTATGCTATACTTATACAGCTGGCGCCGCCGGGTGTGACGGTTCACTGGTCAGCGGACAAATATGGAGAGATTCCTATATGGAGAGATTCCTATGAAGAAAAAGAGAGTAATGCTAAAACTAAGCGGTGAGGCTTTGGCCCTTCCCCAGGGAGGATATGACGAAGAGGTGGTACGTCAGGTGGCCCGCCAGATAAAGCCCTCTTTAACAGAGGGTGTGGATATGGGAATTGTCATTGGCGGGGGAAACTATTGGAGAGGACGTACCTCCAAGGCCATTGACCGTACCAAAGCGGACCAGATCGGCATGCTGGCCACGGTGATGAACTGTATCTATGTTTCAGAGATCTTTAGAGATGAGGGAATGGATACTGCCATTTTCACTCCCTTTGCCTGCGGCACCATGTCGGAGCTTTTTTCCAAGGACAGGGTCCAGGCCTGCTTCCAGAGGGGACAGGTGGTTTTCTTTGGGGGAGGCACGGGACATCCCTATTTTTCCACGGATACGGGTATTGTGCTCCGGGCCATTGAGATGGACGCAGACGTGATTTTACTGGCCAAATCCATTGACGGAGTATACTCTGCAGATCCCAAAATTGATCCTGCAGCCAAGCGCTATGAACGTATCTCCATTGAGGAGGTTATCGAAAAGAAGCTGGGGGTGGTGGATTTAACTGCCTCTGTGATGTGTATGGAGCATAAAATGCCCCTGGCAGTATTTGACCTGAATCAGAAAAACGCCATTGCAAATGCATTGCAGGGAAACATAGACGGCACCCTGGTGACCGTATAGGAGGATACCATGTTAGAAAAAATCAAACATTACGAAGAAAAAATGAACAAGTCCATCAACGTGCTTTTGGATGAGTACAGCACCATCCGGGCGGGACGGGCCAATCCCCATCTTTTGGATAAGATTAAGGTGAACTATTACGGCACTCCCACGCCGATTCAGCAGGTGGGAAATATTTCCGTTCCTGAGGCCAGAATGATTCTGATTGCCCCTTGGGAAAAGTCTTTGTTAAAGGAAATTGAAAAGGCCATTAATATGTCGGATCTGGGCATCCATCCCACCAATGATGGTACCTCCATTCGACTGGTTTTTCCAGAGCTTACAGAGGAAAGGCGTAAGGAGCTGGTAAAGGATATTAAGAAAAAAGGGGAGGCTGCCAAGGTGGCGGTGCGCAACATCCGAAGAGACGGAGTGGACACCATTAAAAAAATGGAAAAAGCCGGGGAGATCACAGAGGATGATGTGAAGGATGGAGAAACAAAGATACAAAAAATTACGGATAAGGCCATAGAAAAAATCGACGCTGCTGTGGACAGCAAGTCCAAGGAGATTCTGACGGTATAGAAGGTGGGCTTTTGCCTGCCTTCTTTCGATTGCAAAGGTTTTGTTTCCAGAGAGAGGATGCCATGGAAAAACCAGAGGATTTAATCATACCCAAAAGCATTGCCATTATTTTAGACGGCAATGGAAGATGGGCTCAAAAAAGAAACCTTCCCAGGGCCATGGGCCATAAGGCCGGATGCGAAACCCTGGAACAAACGGTGGAGGATTGTGTACGCCTGGGGGTGGAATGCCTTACAGTATATGCCTTTTCCACAGAAAACTGGAAGCGTTCCGCCCTGGAGGTGGGGGCTTTAATGCGGTTGCTGCGTTTTTATATGGTAAAATTAATTGATGTAGCCAACCGAAACAATGTAAAGGCCCTGATGATCGGGGACAAATCCCGCTTTGAAAAGGACATTATTGAAGGGATTAACAGGCTGGAGCAGGCCACTGCCGGCAATACGGGGATGAAATTTGTTTTTGCCATAAATTACGGGGGACGGGATGAACTGCGCCGAGCCTTTGGCAGGATGCTCTGTCAGATGAAGGAAAACAAGCTTTCCCCGGAGGAAATCAGTGAAGATGTGATTTCCTCCTGTTTGGATACCGCCGGTCTTCCGGATCCGGATCTTTTGATCCGAACCAGCGGGGAGCTTCGGATTTCCAATTTTTTGCTTTGGCAGATTGCTTACAGTGAAATCTATATCACCGATACCCTTTGGCCGGATTTTAACCGGGAGGAGCTGTTAAAGGCAGTGGAAAGCTATAACCACAGAGAGAGAAGATTCGGAGGCCGCTAATGTTTGTGACAAGATTGATCAGCGGCATTGTTTTGCTGATCCTGGCCATCCTTTCCATCCATGCGGGAGGGCCGCTGCTGCTGGGACTTTCTCTGCTGATTTCCCTGGTGGGTCTTTATGAGCTTTTCAG
>CALISX010000167.1 GCA_938041725.1 uncultured Lachnoanaerobaculum sp. | reverse complement strand
AAAAAACATCACCATAAAATACATAAAGCCCATCCCCGCCACGTTCGCCCTTCCCTTTTGGGTCTGGTGGTATAGGCCACCAGGGGCTGCAGCATGGGATGGGATTTTAACAGAGCCTGGTACACAGTATCCTTCCCTGCGGCGCTTTTCCCCATCACATAATATATCTTACCCATCAATATAGCTTACCCATCAATATATATTACTTACTCAATGTATTTTATACATGAGTCAATATTACCCTTGTTTAATCCAAAATACCATAAAGGTTTGCACCTTTTTTCTGTAATTCCAATAATTGTCTGTATATATCACCATCCACGATCTCCCCTTTTTTTGCCAGCACGATCCCGGGAGGGTATAAAACAATATCCTCCCGGGCCCTCTGTCCCCGCAAGAATTGTATGGCAAGGGAAGGCTCCCTTTGACAAACCAGCTCTCGAAGCGCTCCTTCTCCCTGGGAAAGGGCTCTTCCCAAACGGTCATCCAGATCCTTCAGGGCAAAAAAAAGCCGGTCCAGATCCTCCCTGCCATCACACAGAGTACTCATGGCCAGTACATAACCCGTCAGAGCCATCTCCGTTTCTATTTTGTAATCTCTGCGAAGAATGCCTGCCAATGCTATCCCGTCTATTATACCATTGAATTCCTTATATTTTAGAGAAAAATCAGGAGCCGGAACAATCAGTTTGCAAAAGTCAAAGGAAATCTCCTCCCCCGGGGGCTGCCAAAGCTTCAGATATCTCAAGTTCTTCATCTTTTCTTGAAAAGCCTTTAATCTTTGAATATAGTTTTGAATCTCCTTTCCTGCTCCCTCCATATACCGGATACAGGCATCCATTCCTGCCATTAAAATATAAGAAGGGGAGCTGGTTTCAAAAATACGAAGGGCCCGGGCCCCATAGGGAATCCACTCCTTATCGGCCAGGTGCAGCAGGGCCGTCTGGGTGGGAGACGGCAGGGTCTTGTGAAGGCTTTGGATCACCAGATCTCCTCCCCGGCGGATGGCGGTATCGGGAAAATTCTCCTTTACCCCTTCTTTTTTAAAAAACAGCAAATGGGCTCCATGGGCCTCGTCTACAATCAGAGGAATTTGATGCATCCTGCAGACCCGGGACAAAGCCTGGATGTCTGCACCCACCCCCTCATAGCCCGGGGAGGTAATAAAAACCCCAATGATGTTTTTTCCCTTTTCTTTTTCCCTTTGTAAAATCTCCTCCAGAGCTTTAGGACTGGGAGGCAGAAAAATCCCTGTATCCGGGAAGCGGCCTAAGGGAAGAGAAATCTCCTCCAGCCCCAAAAGCTCCATGGCATGGCGGGCGCTGAAATGGACATTCTGAGCTGCAGCCAGGGCATATTTTTTTTCTCCCCCGCCTTCCTTTGCCCGCATCAGGCAGGCATGAATGGCAGCCAAAACACCGCAGCTGGAACCATTGATTAGAAAAAAACTTTTTTTTGCCCCCCAAAGTTCAGCTGCATGATCCATAGCTTCTTTTAAAATCCCCCGGGAGTGATGCAAATCATCGGTACCTTCTACCTCGGTCAGATCCAGCTCATATACATCTCTCATCTGCTCTAAAATCTCTCTGGGAACCTTTCTTTTATGCCCGGGCATATGCATGGGCAGCATCCCGCTGTCAGCATATGCCCTCAGTCTCCCGGCTAAAGTTTTCTCTCTATCCATACCATTTGCCCCCCTCCACAATGCGCCTCCGCTCTATCACTCCTCCGCTGGTTACGCAAAAAAGGAGCTGTGTCACCAGCCCCTTTGTAAACTGCCCATGGTTTAAAGCCAAAGGGCAGTGCCTGTACTCCTATCAATTTGCGGCCCCATCTGCCTCACCCAGTGCATCCACTGTCATTACCAAAGCCGCATTGTCCTTTGCCACAGTTCCCTTTTCATCGGTGGAAATAACAAATACATAGCCTGAAGCAGAAAAAGCAAGCTCCTGGCTTTTTTGATCTCCCACTGTTAAAAACTGAGCGGCCTTTTCAGAAATGCTGTCCAGCTTTTCTCCGTCCACAGCCTTTAAAAACTCCTCTTCCTTCATCTCATTCTGACTGAGGGTAAAGAGATCTCCGGCCTTGGCGGATACAATATACAAGGCATCCTTCCCGTCGCCATTCTTTCCCAGATGCAGCACCCTGGCAGGATCATCATATGTAAGATCCCGCAAATCCTCTGCTCCCTGAGAATCTGATGCAGGTTCTCCAAAAGCTGAAATCACAGAATCATATTCCTCGTCCAGAAAATTGGTAATGGCATAGTTCAACTCTGCTGTAGCAGCTTCCGGAGCTGTTTCCTTCGCCTTGCTCTCCCCGGCCTTTGTGGTCTGTCCTGCTCCGCTTTCTGTTTTGGTTTCGTTGGTGTTGCTCTGACAGCTGCTTACCAAAACAGCGGCACCCATTGCCAGAACCATCACCGCTGCATAAATTTCTTTCTTCATCCTTTTACCTCCCAAATAAATACATTCCCCTGCCGCCTCATACTTGTTGTAGAGCCTAAACTATAACACTGAAGAAAAGAAAAATCCATTGATTTCCTCGAAATTTTGTTGAAAATCTTCTATCTAATTTTTTAACATTATGTTATAATACCCTTGTTTGTGTCGGTA
>CALISX010000166.1 GCA_938041725.1 uncultured Lachnoanaerobaculum sp. | reverse complement strand
AGGCAGGCTCCCACTCCAAAGTAAGCCAGCACCTTGCCTGTGCAGTCCCTGGCCTTTCCCGAATCCAGCTCTCCATACCACCGGGTCAGTTTTTCCATCATATTGGCGTTCAGATCCATAACGTCTGTAAGCAGCGCCCCGGCCTCTACCTCCCTTAGGGTATAGTCATAAAAAATATGATACAGCTGCAATACGGAATCTGTAGTAATAAAGCTGGGAAGACGTTTATAGGCGTTGTCCTCATAAACGTAAAACAGCTGCTCCGAATCCGTGGGACTTACCACGAAGCCGTTTTTTACAAGTTTTTCTATCTGGGCATCATTGAGATTGCCAAACTGACTGAGATTGACCACATTGGACAAATTCTTCTCCACCTGATACTCCGGCACCTGGGGATCAATCTCCAAAGGCTCATAGGGTTCCAAAGAGGTGCTGAAGGCCTGGTCTTTTAAAAACTGATACCCTGTATTCTCCACCCTTTGTTTCCGGCTCACTTCCGCAGTTTCCTTGGAGCTGTCCTGATTCCCCTGCTTCCTCCCCCCCTGGCAGGATGTGAGAACCATGGCCCCGGCCAAAATAAACATACATACGCTTTTTTTCTTCATTACTCCTCCTTTACATTCCTTATTTCCAAAATACCCTGCTGTAAAAATACCGCTTGATACTGTCCCCGGCTTTGACAGTATGCCACTGGTTCCTCCAGCCTGTATTTTTGTACAAAAACCGTCTCCGGATCCACCTCCCGGCTTTGGGCTGCAAGATCAAATCCAAAACCCGCCCAGTCATACAGAGCCAAAATTCCCTTCCCCTCCAGAGTTTCCTCAAGGGACAAAATCTCATCTGCTCCATCCTGATCCAGATCTGCTAAAACAAAGTCCCGAAAGGGACGGGAAAGCCTGCTGCCCCGCCAAAGGGGAACCAGGTTTCCATTGTTCAAATAATAAAAAAAGGGACGCTTTGCCTCCACGGGATGGAATCTGGTTTTTTTATACACGGTAATGGCTATATCCATGGTCCCATCCCCCTGTACATCCCCGCACTGCACCTTGCTGGGACAAAGATCTGTAAAATCAAAGCGCCTCCAGGGCTTTCCCCGAGGCCTTGGCACATCCTCCTCCATAGAAAAATCCTTATAAATTTCCAGATGGCTGCCATAGGCTTCCCCTGTGGGCAGCACCTGTCCCCCTTTCCCTCCGGCAATCACCAGCAGCTCCTCTCCGGCTTCTCCGTCGGCATCGGCAACGCAATAGGACACCAGGTCTGCGCCGCTGCAGCCGGTAAGGAGGACACAAAGCAGACATACAAAACAAAAGCTGATTTTGTGTTTCATATTCCCCTGCCCCTCACTCTAAAAGCGCCGCCAGCCGATGATAGGTTCCCTGTAAATGCGGAGGACTCCATTCCGGTGAAAAACAAAGAAAAATGCAGTCATACATCTCTAAAAGCCCCTGTAAATCCCGCCGGGTGGCATGGGGAAATTCTCCTGCAATGGAGGATCGAACACTATTCTCTCTGCAGTACCATATCACCTGGCTTTCAGGGTGGGCTTCCATCACCAGCCGCAGCCAATTGGAACAGTCCAATCGGTGGGGATTTTGTCCAATATAATAATCATGATGAAAATCAATATGATGGATCAGATAGGTTTTTCCCTGGGAGAACATACCCCCGATCTCTCCATGACTCAGAGCCTGTCTTCTTTGCACCCCGGGATTTTTCTCCAATATCCCTCTGACTCTTTCACAAATCTCTTCAAAGGAGGGAATAACCCCCATCTCCCCAATCCAGGGAAACTCCCTGTATACCAGCTGCCAAAGGGATTCCAGTAAGGCCGCCTCCATACGGTCCGCTCCGGCGGGAAAACAATGTTCCCTGGTTTCCAGATCCGTATCCAGAAAATAATCAAAATCAATGCTCAAAACCCGTATCCTCTCCTCCATATCTCCTCCTGTTTCCTTTATTGTATAATATTTTTTAGATAAAGGGATATTATTTTTAGATGATACTCTTTTTTCGTCATTTTTCACATAAACCCAAGAGATAAAAAAACCGCCGTGAAGTCCATCACGACGGTTCCCCTTTCCTAAGGATTATCCCTTGGCAACCAAATTTACAATTTTCCCTGGAACATAGATTTCCTTTACAATATGCTCTGGAAGCCTTCCTGCTGCCTGAAGGGCTTCCTTTCCCTTGCGAATGGCTTCCTCCCTGGCATCCTCCACAGAAATTTCCACCACCAGCCTGGTTTTTCCATTCACCTGCACCGGAATTTCAATGGTGTCCTCTGCCAGGTCTGCCTCCACTGCCACAGGCCAGGAGCCATGGAATACGGAGTCGGTTCCCCCAAGTTCCTCCCAAAGCTCCTCCCCCATATGGGGTGCAAAGGGAGCCAGCAAAAGCACAAAGCTGCGCAGGGTCTCTCTGTCCACCCCTCCCTCTGTTTTGGCAATCTCCATTAATTTATTGTTGTACTCCATAAATCCGGCAATGACCGTATTTAAACTAAAGGAGGAGAAACGGAATTCAATATCTGTAATCAGCCTGGCCCGAATCCGACGCATCTGCCTGCTGGCCGGAATATCCTTATCCTTATTCTCCTGCACCAGATTGTAAAACCGGTTCAAAAATCTGGCCACTCCCTCAATGCCTCTGTCGTCCCAATTGGCATCCAGCTCTGGAGGACCCACAAACAATTCATACATCCTAAGGGCATCACAGCCATAGTCCTTTACCAAATCATCGGGGGAAACCACATTTCCCTTGGACTTGCTCATTTTGATGCCATTGGCTCCATTAATCATGCCCTGATTAAAAAGGCGGGTAAAGGGCTCTGTAAAGTCCACTGCCCCGATATCATATAAAAACTTGGTATAGAACCGGGAATACAGCAGATGCAGCACCGCATGCTCCACCCCGCCGATATACATATCCACCGGCAGGTATTTATTGGCCATTTCTTTGGAAACCAGCTCCTTATCATTGTGGGGGTCTGCATACCGCAAAAAATACCAGCTGGAGCCTGCCCACTGGGGCATGGTATTGGTCTCCCGTTTGGCCGGCGCACCGCACTGGGGACAGGTGGTGTTGACCCATTCTGCAATAGCCGCCAGGGGAGATTCCCCTGTGCCGGTGGGCTGATAGGACTCCACCTCTGGTAAAAGCAGGGGAAGCTCCTCCTCCGGCACCGGCACATTGCCGCATTTGGGACAGTGTATGATGGGAATGGGCTCTCCCCAATACCTTTGACGGGAAAATACCCAGTCCCGCAGCTTATAATTCACGGTTTTCTTCCCCAGTCCCCTGGCCTCAATCATGGAGGGGGCCTCCATCTTCAGCCTTCCGCTTTCCAGCCCGTTCCAGTCTCCGGAATTGATCATGGTTCCCTGGGCTTCGGTGTAGGCTTCCTTTAAATCCTCTATTTCCTTCCCATCCTTTGCAATAACCTGTACAATGGGAAGTCCGAATTTTTTGGCAAATTCAAAGTCCCTGTCATCATGGGCAGGCACGCACATAATGGCGCCGGTTCCATAGTCTGCCAATACATAATCGG
>CALISX010000165.1 GCA_938041725.1 uncultured Lachnoanaerobaculum sp. | reverse complement strand
GCTTGCACGAGCAGACACATGTTTATCGGACGGGACAACAGGTATGAGCAAGTAGGGCGACAGCCCGGATTGCGAATACCTGTCAGCGGCACGCAAGCTGCTTCAGCAGCGAAGTGGCGCGCAGACTTATATCTATGGTGGTGCCGATTCGCCGGCATGAGGGTTTACTGCCAGGAATACAGATCCTCGCTCCTTCGGGGGTTCCGGGGCTTATGGTACAAAAGAACACAAAGCACCAGTCCTGAAAGGGCCCCCCCCACATGGGCCACATTGTCCACCCCGGGGGAGGTAAATCCAGTGTACAGCATCAGTCCCAGAGCCACCACCATCTGGGGAAGAGACAAATCCTCCAGCTTCCCCCGGTTTCGCAAAAGCACATAGATCAGCGCCCCCATCACACCAAATATGGCACCGCTGGCTCCTGCACTGACAGCAAACTCATTAAAATTCACTTCCACCCCCATGGACAGGGCATTGGCCCCTATGCCCGCCAGCAGGTATAAAATCAAATATTTTACATGCCCCAGAGCCCGCTCCAGATTGTCTCCCAGAAGAAACAAAACCACCATATTGTTGGCAAGATGCTCAATCCCAAAATGCAGAAAATTGGCGGTAAAAAGGCGGTAATACTCTCCCCTGTCTAAAATATAGGGGGTAAAGGCACCGCCGTATTTCAGCATTGTATCCAGATCCTCTGTCCCTCCATGGAACTCCACATATAAAAACATCCCGATATTTACAGCAATCAAAAGAAGGGTAATCCCTCTCCGGGAAAGAATCCTCTCCATATATGTCTTACAAAGCCTTGGACAGGGCCGCTGCCACTTCCCTTTGCTGATCTGGATCCGATACACCTGGATTCCAGCTCACCATTCTTCCATCCCCATCAAACCGGGGAATTACATGCACATGGAGGTGAAATACCGTCTGTCCCGCACTTTCTCCTGTATTTGCCAGCACATTAAATCCCGTAGCTCCCAAAGCTTTTTTGGCAGCTTCCCCCAGCCGTCCTGCCAGGTAAAAGGCCTTTCCCAAAGTGGTCTCATCCGCCTGGGAAAGATCCCTGAAATGGGCCTTTGGCAAAATCAGCATATGCCCCCGGGATGCGGGCGCCAGATCCAAAATAACTTTAAAGCTGTCGTCCTCATATACCCCCTCTGCGGGAATCTCTCCCTGGGCAATACGGCAAAAAATACAATTTTCTTCCTTCATCTCCCTCTCCTGCAATCTATTCTTATTCAAACCAGTCCGGCTCCAGGGGAGTTTCAAACTTTTCCTTGGCTGTTTCTGTATTGCCGTCCACAGACTGGAGTACCCCAGAGCTGTTGGTTTTATATTCTACCCTGTCCCGGTTCTTCACCTTGGTGTTCTTTGCAATATGTCCCGAGGCGTTCACTACATAATTGGTATAACCGTCCCCTGTGTCATTGGGTACAGAAAATACCTGATAACTAACATCCTTGGAGGCCCGTACTTCCTTTCCCATGTAGTACAGCTTGGAATCCCGCACCCCGGTCAGCCCCTTTCCAGACTCCAGGAAGTAATAGGAGTAGGAGGTTCCATCCTCCTCCGTAACCGTTTGACGCCCCTTCAGGGCATAACACTGGCGTTTGGTTCCAAAGTAAAAAGCAGTATATCTGTCGTTGTCTGTATACACCTTCACCAGACCGTATACCGGTACCCCGTTTTCATTAAACAGGTATTGATTTCCCTTGATTCTTACCAAATCCCCTGCTAAAAGCTTGGAACTGGCAGAGGCATAGGGTTCTCCTGAGGAGGAAAAGTAAAACCATTCCACTGTATTATCATAACGGTCTGCTAAAGCCTCCGGCGGGTCAATGGAATACCAGCCGGTGCGGATGGTGCCGTCGCTATTGTAGTATTTATAGTTCTTAATACTGCCACCATTGGCGCCGCCGCTAGTGATGCGCACCCATCCTGTGACCATTTCCCCCTTGTCATTAAAGGCAAAACGGGAATTGCCGATCTTTCTCTCTCCAAACTCTGCGCCTCCCTCCGGCACATACTTCTTGCCAT
>CALISX010000164.1 GCA_938041725.1 uncultured Lachnoanaerobaculum sp. | reverse complement strand
GGGAGGCAAGGGCACAGCAGCGTGAAGGGAGTATGAAGTGCCTCCATCACCGCACCGCATATGGGGCCAATATTTCCATGAGGGGTAGAGTCAAAGGTAGAGCAGTATTTCAGATAGATATGCTCTGCCCCCATGGATTTGAGACAATCCAGCGCCTTCAGCGTTTCCGCAACTGCGGAATTTGTCTCCTGGGTGCGGGTCTTCAGGGCAATGACCACTGCTTCCGCGTCAGACAGGTCGGGCATCGTTTCCGGAACGCCGCTGATGAGACAGGTTTGCAGACCGCCTTTTGCCAGATAGGAGGCAGCATCCGCAGCGCCGGTGAAATCATCCGCAATACATCCGAGGACAATCATGGGATTACCTCCTGCCATCAGCGCACTGCCCGAATCCGGGCAATGACAGCATCGGTATACTCTCTGGTCGTTGCGGTGCCGCCCAGATCCCGGGTCAGACAGGTTCCTTCCGCAAGTACGCCCCGGACGCTGTTCTCCACTAGATCGGCAGCCTGTTCAAAACCGATGTGCCGCAGCATCAGGACAGCAGAAAGGATCAGAGAAGTGGGATTAG
This sequence comes from uncultured Lachnoanaerobaculum sp., assembly GCA_938041725.1. Classification (GTDB taxonomy): domain Bacteria; phylum Bacillota; class Clostridia; order Lachnospirales; family Lachnospiraceae; genus Lachnoanaerobaculum. The sequence continues at coordinate 1,029 of CALISX010000164.1, read as the reverse complement.
CAATACCCATGCCCGCAATATCCGGCGCGCTGCCGTGGCAGGCTTCAAACACGGCATATTCGTTACCAATGTTGGCGCCAGCACCCAAGCCAAGGCTGCCCACCAGACCCGCGCACAGATCGGACAGAATGTCGCCGTACTGGTTGGTGGTAACAATCACATCAAACATCTGGGGCTTCTTGAGCAGATAGTAGGTGGTGGCATCCACGAAGTAGTCATCATGGAGGATGTCGGGATACTCGGCGGCCACCCGGTTGAAGCATTCCAGGAAGAACCCGTCAGTGATGCTGATGGCGTTGGCCTTGTGGACGCAGGTCACCTTTTTCCGGTGGTACTTTCTGGCGTACTCAAAGCCGTATCTGGCAACCCGCTCGGCAGCTTCCCGGGTCACCAGCTTGACGCACTCGGCGGCAACATCGCCGATACGGTGCTCGATGGCGCTGTAAACACCCTCGGACAGTTCCCGCAGGATGACCACATCCATGTCCGCGTGGTCGCCGGAAATGCCGGGGATGCCCCGGGAGGGACGGGGGCAGACAAACAGATTCAGCTCCCTGCGGATGGCGTTGTTAAAGGAAGGGTAGATATGCTCGCTACCGTCTTCATGGATGCAGGTGACCCGGCCCTTTCCTTTTTCCACCGTGATAGGACCCTTTAGAGAAACCTTCAGGTCTTTCATCATCTGGATGGATTCCCCAGGCACCGGATGACCGTACTTTTCGATGGCCTCCTCCGCAATGGGAATATTCACCCATTCAATATCCAGCCCGCAGGCATCCACGACCTCCATTGTAGCCGCAACAATCTCGGGGCCAATGCCATTTCCTTTCAAGGCGCCGATTTTCATAGAGTTGTCCGTTCCTTTCTTTGTAAAATTTCAACAAAATCAGTGTAGCATTGAACGGTGCCAAAAACAAGTGAAGGTATTTTATCCCCAATACATAACAAAAAGTTATACCGCCATATTTATGAATCCGGTAGAACTTTTTCCTTCCACCTTAATCCGTGGAACTCAAGTTTCTTAAAAGT
>CALISX010000163.1 GCA_938041725.1 uncultured Lachnoanaerobaculum sp. | reverse complement strand
TCTTTAAAGGGAGTATCCCTTTGGCTAAGGACAAGTAGAGGTGTAGTATGTGTCAATATATAATGAATGGCGGTAATCCACTGGTGGGTGAGGTGATGATTGGCGGTGCAAAGAATGCAGCTCTGGGCATTTTAGCAGCAGCCATTATGACTGATGAGGATGTTTTGATCGAAAACCTGCCGGATGTGAGGGACATCAATGTAATGCTGGAAGCTATATCCGCCATTGGAGCCAGGGTAAAGAGGATTGACAGACACAGTGTCTGCATTAATGCAGACTCATTAAGGGGAGTGCTGGTGGATGATGAATTTATTCGCAGGATCCGTGCTTCCTATTATTTTATTGGGGCTTTGCTTGGAAAATACAAGAATGCAGAGGTGGCTTTGCCTGGGGGATGCAATATTGGTTCCCGTCCCATTGACCTGCATTTAAAGGGCTTCCGTGCTTTGGGAGCAGATATTCAGATTGAAAACGGCCGTGTTTTGGCCCATGCCATTGATTTGGTGGCCAGTGAGATTTATTTAGACAAGGTATCTGTGGGAGCGACCATCAATATTATGATGGCGGCCACTTTAGCTGAGGGGAAGACTGTTATTGAAAATGCAGCCAAGGAGCCCCATATTGTGGATGTGGCTAACTTTTTAAATAGTATGGGGGCCGATATTAAAGGGGCAGGTACGGATGTGATCCGTATTACTGGTGTAAAGAAGCTCCATGGAACAGAATATTCTATTATCCCGGATCAGATTGAGGCGGGAACCTTTATGTGTGCTGCCGCCATTACCAAGGGAGATATTACAGTTAAAAATATTATTCCAAAGCATATGGAGGCTGTTTCTGCCAAGTTGGTGGAGATGGGCTGCGAAGTTTTAGAATCCGATGATGCCATCCGGGTGATAGCCAAAAGCAACCAGCGTTCCACCAATATTAATACCCTGCCATATCCTGGCTTTCCAACAGATATGCAGCCTCAGATTACCACAGCTTTGGCTTTGGCCTCTGGCAACAGTATTATTGTGGAAAGTATTTTTGAGAACCGCTTTAAATACGTGGATGAGCTGGCTAGAATGGGAGCGCACATTAAGGTGGAGGGCAATGTGGCAGTGGTAACGGGAACGGAACGTTTCAGCGGGGCCTCTGTGAAAGCACCGGATCTGCGGGCCGGGGCAGCCTTGGTTCTGGCCGGACTTGCTGCTTCTGGAAGGACCATAGTGGACGATATTAAGTATATAAAAAGGGGTTATGAGAATTTTGAGGGGAAGCTGGCGGCTCTGGGGGCAGACATCCAGGAAATCAGTACCGAAGTCCAGGCCAGAAGGTTTAATATTAAGGTAGTGTAGCCAGGGCTGTGGTTCTGGGACGCTGCCCGGTTGTGCTACAGCAGATGAGGGGGAGTCGGCTCCCAGGGGAGCATGTATCTCAGGCATTCTTTGCTGTGCCGCTGCAGCTGCCTGATACAGGCTCTAAGTCCACATTGGCAGTTGTGATGTATTGCCGAGGGAAGGGGGCAGTGCTGCTCTCTCAAATCCTTAAAGCGTTTAGCTCTTTGGAAAAAGCAAGGTGAGATTTCTGCAGTCGAGGACATGTTTGAGCGCCGCTCCCCGGGGACATGGGCCCCGAGGGAGCAAGCGAGTTCCGCAGACTGCAGATAAAATCTCCCGAAGCTTTCCCAAAGAGCTGCGGTCAGGATTTGAGAGAGCAAACGCCCCCCGTCATTCGTGCCGCCTAAAGGCGTCACTTTGGCTCTAC
>CALISX010000162.1 GCA_938041725.1 uncultured Lachnoanaerobaculum sp. | reverse complement strand
GAGAGGTAAAAAAGGCGGCACCACGCCTGATCCGGCATAAGTCCCGCCCCGGCGGCCTGTAAACTGCTGTGCAGCCAAGTAATGAGACGCATGTATGGCGGTGCCAGGCCCCGGCATGGGGGTTACTGTTAAAAAGGTGGCATATGGATATTTTGGAATTATTAAAAAGAGAAGGGGTATCGGATAAAATCATTCAGGATATTTCTGGTTTCCGCAGTTTTTATAAGCTGGAGAAAGGGGATGAGGACAGGATTCCCCGTCTGGGCTATTTCTACTATGGCAAGGATGTATGGGAAGAGGCTGCAGCAGCTCTTCTTTCCGGTGAAAATATTCTTTTAGATGGAGAAAAGGCTACGGGAAAAAATGTATTGGCACAGAATCTGTCCATTGCTTTTTCCCGTCCCCAGTGGGACATTTCATTGTATATCAACACCGATGCCTCCTCCCTGATGGGCTCGGATACCTTTGAAAACGGGGCGGTAAAGCTTCGAAAGGGCCCCATATTAGATTGCGCTCTAAAAGGCGGATTTGGGGTATTGGATGAAATCAATATGGCAAAGAATGAATCCCTGGCGGTGCTCCATGCTGTACTTGATTTTCGGCGGATGATTGATTTGCCAGGGTATCACAGGGTTCCCCTTCATGAAGCCACACGCTTTATCGGAACCATGAATTACGGATATGCAGGAACCAGGGATGTGAATGAGGCATTGGCTTCCCGGTTTATGGTGATTCACATGCCTGTGATTGCCTCTGAAAATCTTGCAAAATTAATTCAGGACAAGTATCCTGACCTTAAGCCGGACTATGTTTCACAATTTGTCAGCCTGTTTGATGAAATCAGGAAAAAATCCCAGGGGGGTGAAATTTCCACAAGAAGCCTGGATCTAAGGGGGCTCCTTTCCTGTATCGGTATGATGCGGCATGGCCTTACAGCTGTAAAAGCCTTGGAAATGGGGCTTGTTAATAAATGCTTTGACAGATATGAAAAGGATTTGGTTTTAGATATTGTAAATGCCAGACTGCCGAAGAATATTTCAGGGGAGCGCATTTTTTTATGATCCTTACAGAATTCGAAAAAAAGAGGGCGGCAAATATGATTTGGAATGCTGCAGGAGATTATACGATCTCTCCTGGCTTTCGTATGTATGACAATGAACGCCGGGCCGATCTTTATTGGAACACCATCATCGGCGCTGCCCACAGGCATTTTGATTGGAAAGAATTAAAGGCCTTTTATAATACCTTTCATGAAACCTTAGGGCAGGAAACCTATGAAACCTTGTTTTGGATTGCTCTTGAAAATACTACCTTTGAAAAAGAAAAGGCCTTTAGGCCGGGGCTGGTTTTTCTTCGGGAAGAGTATTGCAGGAGAAAGCTTCGGGAATTCATGCCAAGTATTGCTGAAAGCAGAGAGGGATGGATTTTGGAGGGACATTATAGAGTCGCTTTGGGTGAGGACAGCGGACTTCCGGACCTGGTGGACAGAAAACTTTTAAGGGAGGTGGAGATCGGTGCTGAAGTTAATACAGAAGGTTTTATTGAAGGTCTTTCCAAAACCCTGGCATACTATTTCACCTATCTTCCCGGGGTAAAGGCCAAGGGTCAAAGAAAAAAAATTAAGTTTTCCCTTCCGGCTTTCCTTGCCAGGAGAAACAAGGAGGGAGAGATTCCCGGTGCCAAAAAGCTTGTTTTAGGCTATGTGGAGGGGCGGGGAGGGAAGGATGCGGCTGCCGTTGAAACCAGAAG
>CALISX010000161.1 GCA_938041725.1 uncultured Lachnoanaerobaculum sp. | reverse complement strand
CAGTAAATCTTTTAATTTCATTTCACTCATTTATTTGCCTCCCATTGCATCTTCTTAGTATTACCTAATTGGTAATCTTCTCCAATTCTGGTTTCTCCCAGACAATAGGAACACATGGCAGAGGGCATGGCAAAGCGCAGTTTCATTCCCGCCACAGAGCGAATGTCCTGCTTTTCATCAAAGAGAAGGGTTCCCAGCTCATAGGCTCCCTGGCCGCTTAAACCGTTCACATGCATCACCGCAGCTCCCGGATTGACAGTGGATACCCGTCCGGCAAACACCTCCCGCTCTGCCTGGCTCACAATATCCCCCTTGGTAATCACCACAATGTCTGCAGAGCGAAGCAAAGGCCCGATTTTTTTAGGGGTATTGATGCCGGAAAGATTGTCGATAACACAAATCCCCTTCACCCCCACCAGATAGGGGGAACAGCGGTTGCAAAGGCCGGCGGATTCGGTAATCAAAAGATCCAGCTGATTCTCCACCCCCCATTTCACCACATCCTCTATATTGGAGGCAAAAAAGTGGTCCGGGCAAAGCCCCCCGGACAGGCCCTTTTTTACCATAATACCTGCCTTTTCATAGATCAGATCATCGTCGGTATACAAACAGTCAAACTTCACCACCCCGATTTTTAAATTCCTCTGCTGCAGGCTTTCAATGGTTTTTACAATCACCGAGGTCTTCCCTGAGGAGGGAGGCCCGGAAAAAATCACCAGATTCATGCCTGCCTACCTTCCTCAAACCATGCTTCTGTCTGCTTTAAAATGGGACCGATGTCATGGTTGTATAAAAAATCCCAACCGCACCACAGGAATTTTTGATCCTCTCCCAGGCCATTCTCATAATCGGCTCTGGTTTGGGGGAATTTTCCATCGGCTCCCAAAACCTCTGCCACCTCCAGGGAGGTTAAAAAGTCAATCAATTCCCCAGCCTTTGGCCCATGTTCCTTTTTGGTCAGCAAAAAAATGGGGCTTAAAACGGCACCGTCTTTAGGCCATACTACACAAAGCTCAGGATTTTCCCGAATCATTTTGGAAAAGAAATAGGGCATAATGCTGACAGCTGCCGCCCTTTCCCCGCCCCGGTTTTCCTCCTTCACCATGGTGGCAGGATGCATGGCCTCCGTCAGAGCCCGCCCCAGGCGGTACACCCCATCCTTTCCGTACCTGGAATAAATCCCCAGCATCAGGGCATTAAACATATCCAGATCCCCTGTGGGAAGGGTTACGCTT
>CALISX010000160.1 GCA_938041725.1 uncultured Lachnoanaerobaculum sp. | reverse complement strand
CCAATCCCCTACTTTCTGTATCAGATGTTTACCAAGCCGGAGGAGCGGCTGTATATCAGCTATGGAAGCCTGGATTTTTCCTCCCAGCCCCAAAGGCCCTCCATGGTATTTGGATTTTTACAGGAGTTGTTTCCCAATCTGAAGATGCTGCTGGCAAAAAGCCGGATGGAGGTCTTTGGAAGCTATGAGGCAGTGGAATATGTAAGCGATGCCCTTAGAAAAATCCGAGCAGGGGAAATGAGCCGGGAGGAGCCGGGGTTTTTACAGCTCTTTAAGGAAATTGATCAAAGGCTTTTTCCAAAACTTTTGCAGATGGCTTTCTATGTATACAAAAAGGAGGGGATTGGCAGGGAGGCTGCCATGGGCCTTTTTGGGAAGGAAATTTCTGCTGGTGTTACCAGATTGGAGCTTTTTCATGCCTGCCCCTATGCCCATTTTTTGCGCTATGGTCTGAGGCTGGCGGAGAGAAAGGTTCATTCCTTTGTTCCGGCGGATTTAGGTGTTTTGGTTCACAGTCTGCTGGAATATGTTTTTGCCTATGCCAGGGAGCATGAAATTTTGATTTCTAAGGCTGCTCCGGAGGAACTGGAGGCTCTTACCCGCCAGGCCGCCAAGCTGTGTCTGACGGGGGGGAAAATCTTTGAGGAAAGCAAGAGAAACCGGTATCAGATGGAAAGAATTCTGCAAATGACCCGGTTCAATCTGGGAATTTTGGGGAAACAGCTGGCAGCAGGGGATTTTTTGCCCCGGTTTTTTGAGAGGAGCTTTGGAGAAAAGGATAGATTGCAGGCCTTGACCATGGATCTTAGGTGCGGGGGGAAATTAAAGCTGCGGGGGAAAATTGACCGGGTGGATGTATGGGATACCGAAGATCAGATGTTTGTGAAGGTGGTGGATTATAAAACAGGATCTCTAAAATGGGAGCCGGATCTGCCCATTTATGGCCGGGAAATGCAGCTGATCCTGTATATGGATGCCATGCTGGAGCAGCTGGGTATCCTGTATCCCCAAAAGAAAATCCTTCCGGCGGCTTTTTTGTATTATCATATTGATTATCCCTTGTTAACCAGGGAAAGCTTTAGGGATGCTCCGGATGTGCTTTTAAGGGAGCTGCGGCCCACAGGACTGGTAAATGCGTCGGGGGAGGTGATCCGCCATTTGGACCGGGATATAGAAAAAAACTCGTCCGTGATTCCTGTCATGTTTACCAAAGAGGGGGCATTTGGGGCCTATGCCAGTGTGGCAGACACCAGGCGTTTTAAGGCCCTGGGAAACTATGTGCGAAAAAAGGCAAAGGAAGCGGGAGAGGAAATTTTACAGGGGAATATTTCCATTTCCCCCATGATGCGGGGGAACATGACCCAGTGCGATTACTGCCCCTATGGGGCTGTGTGCGGATTTGACCCCAGACTGGCAGGGTTTGCCTACCGGAATCTGGAAAAAATCAGTAAGGATGATGTGTGGGAGATCATAGAGAATGGCAAATTGGACGAAGGCCCAGCAGGCAGCAATTGATATTCAAAATAAAACCATTTTAGTTTCTGCAGCAGCGGGAAGCGGAAAAACAGCTGTACTGGTGGAACGGATCATCCGGGAGATCACCCGGGAGAAGGATCCTTTGGATGTGGATGCCTTGCTGGTTATGACCTTCACCCGGGCCGCTGCTGCCCAGATGAAGGAGAGGATTTACCACCGCCTGGAGGCCTTATGGCAGGGAGAGGAACATCCAGAGAAAAAGGAACGGCTGAAAAAACAAATGCTGCTGCTGGAGGGGGCAAAGATTATGACCATTGACAGCTTTTGTTTGTCGGTGGTGCGGGAAAATATTGACAAGCTGCCCATTGACCCCATGTTTTCCCTGGCGGAGGAAAACGATCTGGTGCTTTTACAGGGGGATGTGCTGGAGGAGATTTTGGAACAGGAGTATGAAAACAGCTCCCCGGAGTTTTCCCTCCTTGCGGATGCCTTTGCAGGCTCCCGGGGGGATAAAAGAATCGGGGAGTTTATTCTGGGGCTTTACAAGGTGGCAGCCAGCCAGCCCTGGCCAAAAAAATGGCTTCAGGGATTGGTAGAGGTGCCGGATGCCTGGCAGGAATATATGAAGGAGCAGCTGGGGCTTATGCTGGGGGAGGGAGTTAAAAAGATGGATCTGGCCCTGGAGATTGCTGCAGAGCCTGGGGGACCGGCGGTGTATCTGCCGGAATTTCAGCTGGAAAGGCTTCAGCTGGAAAGGGCTGGCACAGCAGAGGACATGCTTTCCATGGCAGCAGCTTTAAAAACCATTACCTTTGACAGATTAAAGGCTGCCAGAAAGGTGGATGAGGATTTAAAAACCAGGGCAAAAAATCTTCGGGACGGGGTGAAAAAGCTGGTGGTGGAAAAACTGGTGCCGGCCTTTTTCTTTGAGGAGGAAAGGCTGAAGGAGGAAACAGCCTTTTCTGCCGCCATAACCCGGGCCTTGGTGGATATCACCTTGAAATTCATGGAGGCTCTGGAGGAAAAAAAAGCAGAAAAAAACATTATGGATTTTTCTGACATGGAGCATCTGGCTTTGGGGATTCTCACCAATCCCGACGGCACCCCCAGCCAACGGGCAGAAATTTACCGGGAGCAGTTTGCGGAAATCTATATTGACGAGTACCAGGATTCCAACAGGCTGCAGGAGGAGCTGGTACGGGCTATTGAAAAAAACAATGTATTTATGGTGGGGGATGTGAAGCAGTCCATTTATGGCTTCCGTCAGGCTTCCCCGGAGCTTTTTAATGAAAAATACCGGGAGTATCCGGATTACTTTGTTTTGGAGGGGCCAAAAAACAAGGTGCTTTTAAATCAGAACTTCCGCAGCAGGAAGGAGGTATTACAAAGTATCAACGGGATTTTTTTGCATATTATGCAGGAGGGCATCGGAGGGATTGCCTATGGCCCCCAGACGGCTTTGTATCCCGGGGCTTCCTTTGCAGAAAGTCCGGACTGTAAAAGCGAGATTTTGCTGATCACTGGAAAGGAAAAGGGGGGATCGGAGGCCCGGCTGGAGGCCCGGGTCATTGCCAAACGGATTCGGAGGCTGTTTGCGGAAAAATTCCTGGTGACAGAGGGAGAAAACAGGCGTCCTTTGGAATACGGAGACATTGTGATTTTGCTCCGTTCCGGTTCAGACTATGCTGCAGAAATGGACAAGGTGCTGAAGGATGAAGGGATTCCCGCCTATTCCGGAAGCAGCAAGGGGTATTTTGCCACATTGGAGGTAAAAAAAATCCTGGCTGTATTGGGGGCCATTGACAATCCCTATCAGGATATTCCCCTGGCAGCCTTTTTAAATTCCGCCATCATTGGAATGGAGGACCGGGAGCTAAGCTATATAGCCGCCCTGTATAAAAAAGAAAAGGATCCGGAATTTTTCAGACTGTACCAGGCTCTTTTATATGGAAGGGATCATGAAAAGCTGGAGGAGGGGGTGCGCCAAAAAATCCGTACTGCCCTGCAGATTCTAAAAACCTATCGGGAAAGGGCAAAATACCTAAGCATTGAAGAGCTGCTTTTGTCCTTCTACAATGAAACCAATTACCTGGAGCTGGCAGGGGCTCTGCCTGGGGGAAGTGCCAGAAAGGCCAATTTGCTTTTGCTGGTGCAAAAGGCCAAGTCCTATGAAAAAACAGGATACCGGGGGCTGTTTCATTTTATTCGGTATATTCAAAGGCTGAAGGATTTTAATACAGACTTTGGAGAGGCTGTGTCCTTGTCAGAGGGGGAAAACCAGGTGCAGATTATGACCATCCACCGCTCCAAGGGACTGGAATTTCCCATTTGCTTTGTGGCAGGAACCCAAAGGCGGTTCAATGAAATGGATCTTCGGACAGGGGTGGTGGTGGACCAGTCCCTGGGACTGGGCTGGGACTATGTGGATATGAAGCATAACATTAAAGAAAGCACCTTGAAAAAAAATGCCCTGAAGCTGAAAAAGAAAAATGATATGCTGGGGGAGGAGCTGCGGATTTTGTATGTGGCCCTTACCAGGGCCAAGGAAAAGCTGATTATCACAGGCTGTGTCAAGGATGAAGAAAAGGCCGATCAAAAAATGGAGCATAGAGAGGTATCTTTGCTGGACATTCGAGGGGCCGCCTGCTTTTTGGACTGGATTTTAATGTCCTTTTCCTCGGAGGATTTTCACCTGGAAAAAATATCTCTGGAGGATGCGGTGGACCAGGAGGAAAAAAAGCAAATCCGGGCGGAGGAGCTAAAAAAACACATTCTTAGACAAGAGCCCCTGCTGTCTCCTGTAATCAAGGAAAGGCTGGGATTTTCCTATCCCCATCAGGGGGAGACCCGCCGGGACACCAAGCTTTCCATCTCAGAGCTCAAACGCTTTACCCAGCCTGCACCGGATCCAAAATCCAGGGTTTTATTTGAGGGAAGGAAACGCTCCGGGGATTTGGAGGGGGCTTTGAGCCGGGGAAATGCCTACCACAGGCTCCTGCAGTTTTTAGATTATGAAGGGATTGATCCGGCAAATATCCGGGAAAGCCTTTTGGCCCAGCTGCCAAGCATGGGCTTTTCAAAGGGAAATCTTTTTGAGAAGAAGCCAAGGGAGCTGGCAGCCATTGAGGGCTTTCTGACCTCGGAGCTTGGAGAGCGCTTTTTTAAGGCGCAAAAAGAGGGACGGCTGTTTCGAGAGCAGCCCTTTATGATGGGCATATCTGCTCAGGAACTGGGGCTGGGGGATTCCCAGGAACTGGTTTTGATCCAGGGCATGATTGACGCTTATATTGAAGGGGAAGACATTCTTCTGGCAGATTATAAAACAGATTGGGTGAGAGAGGAACAGGAGCTGGTGGAGCGGTACCGTTATCAGATGCTGTATTATAAAAGAGCCCTGGAGATGATGACTGGAAAACAGGTAAGGGAGAGCTATCTGTATTCCTTTGCTTTGGGAAGGGCCATTCCCCTCTAGGGGGCATCCCTTTTCCTCAATACGGAGAATTCCCTGTCAACTTGGCAATATATACAATAATATAATGTTTTCTTTGTATATATTCCCATTATCCAATGGATAGTATGGAATTTTTAAGAAAATAGTATTCGCGGGGTATCTGTTTCTTGGCAGCAGATTATGGTAAAACAATCTTAACAAAAAACGCTCCTGTCATCAGGGGGAAAATTTCAAGGAGGTTGTAATGAAAAAAATTTTGGCATTGGTAATGAGCTTGATGCTGGCCTGCTGTGTTTTGGCAGGCTGTAAAGGCGGTTCTGCAGGAGAAAGCCCTGAGGGATACTGGGTGCTTTCCTCTGCAGATGTATCAGGTATCAAGATGGAGGCCAGTCAGTTTTCTGAAGAGGAACTTCCTTTTTTCAGTTTTGAAAAGGACGGAACCTTCGTTTCTTTTTTTGAAGGCGTGAGCAAGGGAAACTGGGAAAAAACTGACAAGGGTGTAAAGGTGATTGATCAGGATGCGCCGGAGGAGCCCCTTGAGCTTTTGATTCAGAATGGGAAACTGGTGTTGGATATGCCGGAGCTGGGCATCAAGATGGAGTATACCCGTTCCAAGGATAGGCCAAAGGCCATGGAGAACCTTGGCACCATGGAGGAAACAACTGCAGAATAAGGCTGGGGATGCATAGATCTTAGTCAGGGAAACAGGCTGCAGGAAATGAATTTTCATTTCCTGCAGCCTGTTTTTCATGAATGATGGAAGTCTTGTTATAATCTTTCTTTTAGTCTATAATAGCCAATGATTATGTTGCATTGTGCTTGCGGCAGACCTTGGCCGGAAAACCCTTGGCAGATGCATGGTTTTTTGGAGGAACATATGACAAGACGTATGCTGAGAGAGCATTGCTTTAAACTTCTCTTTGGTCTGGATTTTTATAAGGCAGAAGAAAAGGAGGAGCAGATCCAAAATTATTTTGCCTCTCCAGAGGAGGAAAATCCTGAAGCAGACGAGGAGGAGCCTCTTTTGCACAATATGGATTTTGCCCAGGAGGAAAGGGAAGAGATTGTTGAAAAGGTCCGGGGGATTTTAAGGGTTCAGGATTCCCTGGATACCACCATTTCCACCTTGTCTAAGGGGTGGAAACTGGAGCGCATGGGCGGGGTGGAGCGCAATATTCTTCGTCTGGCCATTTATGAAATCAAAGAGGATACCAGGGTGCCGGGCAAGGTGGCCATTAATGAGGCGGTGGAGCTTTCCAAAATCTTTGGGGGAGCGGATTCCTTTTCCTTTGTCAACGGAATCCTGGCAAAGGTGGTGTAGTATGGGGAATGTGTATTCTGTATCCCAGGTGAACGGCTATATCAAAAGGCTTTTTTGGCAGGATCCCCATCTGGGCAGGATCTCTGTGAAGGGGGAGGTGTCCAACTGCACCTACGCAAATTCAGGACATATATATTTTACCTTAAAGGATGAAGGAGGGATCTTGTCGGCTGTGATGTATGCACGGCAAAGGAGGGGTCTCTCTTTTGATATGAAACGGGGGGACCAGGTCATTGTCCATGGCCGGATGGATGTTTACGAGAAAAACGGCGTGTACCAGCTGATTGCAGAGCGGATTGAGGAGGCAGGACAGGGGGCGCTTTACCAAAGATTTCTTCAGTTAAAGGCAAAGCTGGAGGGCCAGGGGCTCTTTGATCCGGCTCATAAAAAACCCCTCCCCAGATTTATCCAGCGTATTGGCATTGCTACTGCAGCCACAGGGGCAGCCATTCGGGATATTGAAAGCATATCCAAAAGGAGAAATCCCTATGTAAAGCTTTTTTTGGCTCCCTGTCTGGTACAGGGGGCCGAGGCCCCGGCCAGTCTGATCCGTGCCCTGGGGAAGCTGGATCAAATGGGTTTGGATGTGATCATCATCGGTCGGGGAGGGGGATCCATAGAAGATTTGTTTGCCTTTAATGATGAAGCCTTGGCAAGGACCATCTTTGAAGCCAAAACCCCCATTGTCAGTGCTGTGGGTCATGAAACCGACTTTACCATTGCAGATTTTGTGGCAGATTTGCGCGCCCCCACCCCCAGCGGTGCAGCGGAAATCTGCAATTTTCTATATGAGGAGTTTGAGGCAGGCATCCGTCGGCGGCAAAGGCAGCTCCAGGATAGAATGGAGCAAAGGCTGGACTATATCAAAAGGGATTTGGACACCTGTCTGTTCCGATTGAATGCCCATTCCCCCAGCCAGCGGGCGGCCCAGCAAAGGAAAAGGGCGGAGCATTTAGAAGAACTGCTTTTGCTCCATATAAAAAAGAAGCTGGAGGGATTGCGGGGGAGGCTGAAGGTAAACGCCCTGCGCCTTAGCGCCCATTCTCCCCAGGAAAAAATAAAGGGGCAAAAGGACAGAGCTGCTGCCCATAGCCTGGCATTGAAAAGGGCCATGGACAACTGTCTCATCCAGGCCAGGAAGTCCCTTGAGCTGTATCTGGCACGGCTCAAGGGCTGCTCCCCTCTGGAACGTCTTTCTGGAGGCTATGCCTATGTGCAGAATTTAAATTATCAAAGGATTACCTCTTCCCGGGATTTGCACCTGGGGGAAGAGATATATTTACATTTCCATGACGGAAGAGTCCGGGCAAGGGTGGAAGAATCAGGAGAAGAAAATGGCAAATACCAAGAATGAAATCCAGGAAAAGACAGTGGAGGAACGCTTTGAGGAGCTGGATGGGATTATTGAAAAGCTGGAGGACAATACCACGGGGCTGGATGAGTCCTTTGCCCTTTACGAGCAGGGAATGAAACTGATCCGCTCAGTACATGGCAGCATAGAAAGAGTGGAGGAAAAAATGCGGGTGCTGGAGAGTGAGGCCGGGGAATAATGATTACCAAAAGGGAAGAGATTGAGAAGATGATCACTGCCCTTCTTCCCAGGGAGGAGGGTCTGGAAAAAAGGGTTATTGAGGCAGGAAATGCCGCCCTTTTAAATGGAGGGAAACGGCTGCGGCCCCTGATTCTATGGGAAAGCGCCCGGGTCTTTTCCAAAGAAATCCCCAGGGAAAAAATTGCCCCCTTTTTGGCTGCCATGGAAATGATCCATACCTTTTCTCTGATTCATGATGATCTCCCCGCCATGGACAATGACAGACTGCGCCGGGGACAGCCCACCACCTGGGTGCGCTTTGGGGAGGATGCTGCCATTTTGGCGGGAGATCTCCTTAGTATTGAGGCCTTCCAAGTGATGGCAAGGGCCATGGAGGAGGAAAAAGATCCGGATATGCTGCAAAGGATGCTCCGGGCCAACGGATATCTGGCCCGGGCGGCAGGTACAAGGGGGATGATTGCCGGACAGGCAGTGGATATGGAATATACCGGCAGGGAAATCAGCAAAGAGGTGCTGTCCTATATCAATTCTCGAAAAACCGGGGCTCTGATGAAGGCCTCCTTTGCTATGGGAGCGATTTTAGGAGGAGCAGACAAAAAGCAGCTGGCTCTTTTTGAAGAGGCAGGAGAATATGTGGGAGAGGCCTTCCAGATCCGGGATGATATGCTAGATCAGATTGCTGATGAGAAAAGCCTGGGAAAGCCGGTGCATTCCGATGAAAAAAATCAAAAATGCACCTATGCAGCCCTTTACGGACTGAAGGAAAGCGGGGAAAGGGTGGAAGCGCTCAGTAAAAAGGCCCTGGCCCTTCTGCAAGAGGCGGGGGGGGATACCACAGCCCTGAAGGAAATCATTGTATCTTTAACAACAAGGAAATCGTAAAGAGGAAATATGATACTGGAAAAAATTGAGCGGGCAGGGGATATTAAGAAAATAAAAAAGGAGGAACTGCAGCCCCTGGCAAGGGAAATC
>CALISX010000159.1 GCA_938041725.1 uncultured Lachnoanaerobaculum sp. | reverse complement strand
TGGAGTGCCTCCAGTGAGGATCAGATTCACACCTGGTTTTCCACCAACGAAAGCACGGAGGTCCATGCCTTTGTGGAGAATAAAAAGTTCTGTGTGGTGAATAACACCTATGGATCCCAGTCCACCCGGGTGTATACCAGGGGAGGAGATTTTTTTGACTGTACCTTGGCCCCGGGAGAGATTCTTTGGAGGGAGATGGCATGAGCGTACCGGAATTTTCCCAGCTGCTTGCTGCCTGCAAAAGCTGGGGAGACTGCCTTGTATTAAAACAACATGGAAACGGGCATATCAACCATACCCTCTATGGGGTGTTTCAGGGTCCTGGAGGCCTGAAAAAGGTGATTTTGCAGCAGGTTAATACGAAGATTTTTAAAAATCCCCGGGCGCTGATGGAAAACATCAGCAGGGTAACAGCCCATATTCAAAAAAAGGTGGAGGAGGCAGGGGGAGATGCTTCCCGTGAGGCGCTGCATCTGCTGCCCTTTGATTCCGGGGAGGTTTTCTGGGAGGAGGGAGGGCGGTTTTGGCGTGCCTATGACTTTATAGACAACACCCTTTGCCTGGATCTGGCAGAAAATCCAGAGGAGTTTGCCGCCTGCGGAGCTGCCTTTGGAAAGTTTCAAAGGCAGCTGTCGGATTTTGATGCCGCCTCTCTCCATGAAACCCTTCCGGATTTCCACAATACCAAAAAGCGTCTCCAGGACTTTCAAATGGCTCTGGATCAGGACTTGGCTGGACGAAGGAAAAGAGTGGAAGGGGAAATTGACTTTATTTTAAGCCGGGAAAGGTATGCAGACTATTTTCCCCGGGAAAGGGAAAGAGGAATGCCCCTGCGGGTAACCCACAATGATACCAAGCTGAACAATGTACTGCTGGATGCGGTTACCAAAAAAGCAGTATGCATCATTGACCTGGATACGGTGATGCCGGGCTTTGCCGCCCATGACTTTGGAGATTCCATCCGCTTTGGGGCCAGCACTGCCCTGGAGGATGAAAGGGATCTGCATAAGGTCAGCTGCAGCATGGAGCTTTTCAGGGCCTACGCCAAGGGGTTTATTGCGGGTTGTCAGGGAGGTCTGACGAAGGCAGAACTGGCAGCCATGCCCATGGGGGCTATTGTAATGACCTATGAATGCGGCATGCGGTTTTTGGCAGATTACCTGGAGGGGGACATCTATTTTAAAACTTCCAGGCCGGAGCATAATCTGGACCGGGCCAGAACCCAGTTAAAGCTGGTGGAAGACATGGAAGCAAAGATGGAAAGGATGCAGGAGGGAATCCGGCAGATTTTGGGGGAGGAATAGACTTTTGGTATGGTTCCAAAGGCCCTCCTGGGGATCAAACCAGGGGGAGATTCTCCTGTTCCATAGTCATTTTTATATATTTGCATAAGAGGGAGGCATGGCAGGGGTAAGGTTTTGCCATGGTAAGAAGAATGAAAAAAAGGGGAAGGGGAAGAAAAAGACGAAAAAATTTCATCAAGGGAAAGCTGGGGGCAGTGTTTATTTTTGTTCTTATCTTTTCCTTTTTTTTGGTGGGAGCAGATACCAATGCCATTGGTGGGAAGCATCCCGCTATCTTTAAAAATCCCATTAATCCGGACTATGAAAGCCACGATAACGGAATCCTTACCTCCTTTTGTTTTTCCGCCTGGAACGGATTTAGCGAGCAGGTGGAAAAGGGCAGCCAGGCCATGTCCAATGTATCGGTGTCCGAGGGGGATCAGGCCGTAAGTCTGGTTCCTGGGTATTCAGATCTTTTGGATTTGCAGGCAGCCCAAAATATCAAACTGAACTGCTATGGAGAAAATAAGGGAAGACTTCCGGCGCAGATTGCCTTTACCATGTTTCTTCCCAAGAAGCAGGGGGAGGAGGGCATGGGCATTGCCCCAGAACCCCAAAATTTATTTTCCGGGGATCTTCGAGGGAT
>CALISX010000158.1 GCA_938041725.1 uncultured Lachnoanaerobaculum sp. | reverse complement strand
CTACCTTGATTAAAATTTTGGGAGGGATTTACCATGCGGAGGAGGGAGAAATCGAAATAGAGGGAAAAAACCTTCCCATCCGCTCGGTACAGGATGCAGAAGCAGCAGGCATTGCCATTATTCACCAGGAGCTGGTGCTGGTTCCCCATATGAGTGTGGCAGAAAATATTTATCTGGGACGGGAGCCGGGCCGGGGTATTTCTGTCAATATTGCCAGAATGGAGCGGGAGGCACAGAAAATCCTGGATGATCTGGGCATGGACATTGATGCCACCACTTTGGTGAAGGATCTGCCCATCGCCAAGCAGCAAATGGTGGAAATCACCAAGGCGGTTTCTGTTCATTCGAAGATTTTGGTGATGGATGAGCCCACCTCCTCCATCAGCGAAAAGGAAGTGGAAAATCTGTTTTCCATTATGCGGGATCTTACCGCCAAAGGGGTGGGAATTATCTATATTTCTCATAAAATGAGCGAGCTGGAGGATATTTGCGACAGGGTTACTGTGCTGCGGGACGGGGGTTATGTAGGCACCAAGGTGGTGAAGGAAACCAATCGGGAAGAGCTGATTGCCATGATGGTGGGCAGAACGCTCACCAGCTTTTATGTAAGAGATTTTGGAAAGCCCGGGGAAGAGATTTTGCGGGTGGAGAATCTGTCTGACGGCAGCCGGGTAAAGGATGTGAACTTTTCAGTGAAAAAGGGCGAAATTGTGGGGTTTGCCGGTCTGGTGGGAGCCGGGCGGAGTGAAACCATGCAGGCTCTTTTTGGTCTGAGCAAAGAGGTTACAGGAAATATTTATATTGAGCAAAAAAAGGCACAGATTCATTCCCCCATGGATGCAGTAAAATACGGCCTGGCCATGGTTCCGGAAAGCAGGAAGGAGCAGGGCCTCTATCTGGGGCAGGATGTGCGGTACAATACCACCATTGAGGTATTGCACCAGTTTATGCACTTTTTGCAGGTGGATGAGAAAAAAGAGTTCGATATCACTCAAAAATATATTGATATGATGGCCACCAAAACCCCCTCCCAGGAGCAGGCCATTGGCAATTTGTCGGGAGGAAACCAGCAAAAGGTTCTGATTGGCCGCTGGCTGGCCACCAATCCCAGGGTTTTGATTTTAGATGAGCCTACCCGGGGCATTGATGTGGGAGCCAAGGCAGAGATTTACGGCATTATGAATGAGCTGGTTAAAAAGGGCGTTTCGATTATAATGATTTCCTCGGAGCTGCCGGAGATTATTAACATGAGCGATCGGGTGTATGTGATGGCAGCAGGAAGCGTCACAGGCTGCATCAGCCATGAGGAGGTTTCCCAGGAAAGCATTATGGCCTTGGCGGCTTTGTAGGAAGGAAGGATTATGGAAAAATACATTGGTAAAAGACCCGGCAGGAATCGGGCGCTGAATTTTTTTAAAGAAAATCTGGGTATTATGATTGCCCTGGTGGTGCTTTGCATCTTTCTGACGCTGTTTCCAGGCACCAGTCAGTCCTTCCCCACTTTGAAAAATGTTTTTAATGTGCTGCGCCAGATTTCCATTAATTTGCTCTTGGCCTGCGGCATGACCATGGTGATTATTCTGGGGGGAATTGATCTGTCAGTGGGATCCACCATTGCCCTTTCCGGGGTATTGGCGGCAGGCTGTGTGTCCAGGTACAATATGAGCATTCCTTTGGCCATGCTCATTGGCGTTCTCATTGGTTTGGTGATCGGCCTCTTTAATGGAATGGTGATTTCCAAAACCACCATTCCCCCCTTTATTGTTACCCTGGCCACTATGAACATTGCCAGGGGTCTGTCCGGAGTCTATACAGGCGGATCCCCTGTGCGGGTGGTTTCCAAGCAGTGGCAGTGGATCGGGGCAGGATATTTGTGGATTTTCCCTGTGCCGGTTATTATCATGCTGATTATTTTTATTATTTCCATTCTCATTATGAACCGGACGAAAATCGGACGCTATATTTATGCAGTGGGCGGAAATGCCCTGGCCGCCAAGTTTTCCGGTATCAGCGTATCCCGGGTGAAATTTTTGGTATACACCTATTCCGGCTTAATGGCAGGACTGGCAGGAGTTATTCTGGCCTCCC
>CALISX010000157.1 GCA_938041725.1 uncultured Lachnoanaerobaculum sp. | reverse complement strand
CCATTGCCGTCGGAAAGGGTTCCCCAGTACAGTCTGATTCTGGCGGGCTGGATGGCACTGGCCTCCATCACCGGCACATTCACCTGCACCGGAATATACTCCTGCTTCTCCGCCACCCATTTGGTAATGTCAAAGGTCAGGGAAGAGGGGTATTTCCTGCCCGCAGGCGGTCCATAATCATCGGTTTCCTCACTGTACTGAATATTTACCGGAGGAAGGGGATCATAGCTTTCCACCACCCCGTCTGCAGAAACCAGGTTGTCCATAATCACCATGTCCAAAAGGTGGCCGGTTTTCAAAACCCCTGCCAGATTAAAGGACATTTGATGGAAGCCCAGCTGCAAATAGGCCGTTCCATTGGAAATCACCAGCTTGGCCTGCTTGCCTGCCTTATTCTCCAGGGCATCTCCTGTGGCGGGATTTCCCATGGAGGGCTTGTTTTCTCCAAACTGCCACAGGGCATAATCCACCGTATACTCTCCGTCAGAAAGGGCAGTTCCTCCCAGATTGACCGCTGTAACCGGCTGGCTGGCAAATACAGCATTTAGATGAAGGGGAAGATCCTCCTCCCAGTCTGCATTGCTGGCGGTGGCTTTTTCATACTCCTCCCAGGCACTGTATCCCAAATCCGTATTGAAGGCCATGGCCATAACAGTGCTGCCCTTTAGCTGATCCTCTCTAATCAGGGAAGCAAATTCCTTTTCCAAAGCCAGAGAAGCCCTTTTGGCTGCCTCCTCTCCGGCACGGTAGCTTGTATGGTTTTGCAGCAAATCCCTGGCAGCTGCCACACAAGACTGATAGGCCTGGTAGCTGCTTTCCTCGTAGTTTCCTGCAAGCTTTCCTTCCTGGGTCTTTAATAGATTGTCAAGCTCCAGGAAAGCCCCGGTATAGCCATCATTTGGCTTTGGTTCATCCGGCTTTGGCTCATCGGGCTTTGGCGTATCCGGTGTATCCTGCTGCCGGGGCTTTGCAGAAGCAAAATCCAGGGCGATGCGCACCACATCCGGGAAATCCTCTCCCGCTGCCTTGATTCCCAGCTCAAAGGGCTTTTCCGTATACTTCTTGCGGATTACATAGAGGGTCTTTCCCTCCTTTTCTACACGGTCCGCCCTGGCAGCAGAAGAACCATTTTCGTAAAACATACTGTCAATGGAGGAAAGGAAGTCCGGATGCACCAAAAGCTCCAGGGTCATTTCCTCCCCGGCCACAGTCAGATAGGCCTTGTCAAACATCCTGGCATAATCTGAGGGCACATCCTCTGTCAGCTCTCCCCGGTACAGGGCATAGCCGATTTCATAACTGCCGTCTGCCAGGGCCTTGCCGCCGGGTTCCTTGGATCCGGCTTTGACCATGGCCTGCTTTAAGGCTTCCACCGCTGCCAAAAGCTTTCCCTCATCCAGATGCTGCTTTTGGCTGATATATTCCACCCGGGCCGTATCAATGGCGGCGGAGAGATTGGTCTTAGCATTACCTTCAATCG
>CALISX010000156.1 GCA_938041725.1 uncultured Lachnoanaerobaculum sp. | reverse complement strand
GATTCTCACCAGGTATGAGGATGCCTTCAGTGCGATTCCTTTGCTGGTTTCCTTTGTGCCCATGCTCACAGATACCGGGGGAAATGCAGGTTCCCAATCTGCCACCATGGTGATCCGTGGTATGACCCTGGGAGAAATCGATATCACCGACGGACTGAAGGTGGTCTGGAAGGAGGCCCGGGTTTCCCTGATTGTGGGCATTATTTTAGGAGCTGTAAACTTTGTGCGGCTGATTATCCAATATCCGGGAAAACAGCTCATTGCCCTTACGGTGGTACTGGCATTGTTTTGTACGGTATTGGTGGCTAAAATCATTGGCGGGATTCTGCCCATTGTGGCCAAACGCCTGAAAATGGACCCTGCCATTATGGCTTCCCCCTTAATCACCACCATTGTGGATGCGGTTTCTTTGATTATCTATTTCCAGATTGCAGTGGAGCTTTTACATATTTCATAACTGCGGCATACAAAGCAGGGCACAGGCGGATATTAAAGATTTGCCTGTGCCCTTTATCTTAAAGAATGTCTTAATTCCCCCTGGTTGCTTGAAAGAATCCCTGGAACATATTATCATGAAAGAAGTGAAGGAGGTAAGTATATGAAGAAGGTAAAGTATTTTTTTGTGCTTTTGCTATGTGCAGTCTTGTTAGGGGGGTGCGGAGGAGCGAGCCGCTCTGCATCCAGTAAGGCAGAGGGGGGTTACGATGGAGCCTACTCCGGGAACATGACCGAAGCCAGCGGGGACATGACCGAAGCCAGTGCAAAGATGGAAGAGACAGGGGGAGCCACCGGCTCCGGGGTGCTTTTAACAGCCCAGGGGCAAAAGCTGATTCGAAGCGCCAGTCTTTCCATGGAAAGTATGGAGTTTGATCAGACGGTGGACAATATTACCAATCTGGTTTCTTCCATGGGAGGATATGTGGAGGAATCCAGAGTATCCCTGTCTCCCACATTTCAAAAGGAGGAACGTTCTGCCAGCATTTTAGCCAGAGTTCCTTCGGATAAGTACGATGTTTTTTTAAAGGAGGCATCAGCATTGGGAACTGTGGTTTCCAAATCCGAGTCCACCCGGAATGTTACATTGGAGTACCAGGATACGGAAAGCAGAAAAAAGGCTTTGGAAACGGAACAGGAGAGTCTGCTTGCTATTTTGGAAAAGGCAGGAAGTGTTACGGAGATTCTGGAGGTGCAGAGCCGGCTTTCCCAGGTACGCTATGAACTGGAGTCCATTACCTCTCAGCTGAAAACTTTGGACAATCAAGTCGAGTATTCTGATATTCGGATTTCCCTGGAGGAGGTAAGCCGTATTGATAAGCCCACAGGGGTTGGCTTTTTTGACGGGGTAGCTGCCGTGTTCCATGGCTCCATGGGCTGGTTTATGGCATTCCTGCAGATTCTCATCGGCCTGCTGCCTTTGCTGATCATACTTGGCCTGGTGATTTTCGGTATCAAAAAACTCATATTTAAAAAAAGAATGCCAAAACCAGACAATTCCCCGGCTCCCGGGCCGGCCAAGGATCCGGAGCAAAAGAAATAAAAGAACCAAAGGAATGGATTTATGAAGGAATCCTCAATTTACGGAGAATACAAACAGTTTTTAAACCCTGTGCTTTCTGAAGTGGTGGAAAAAATCCATCAACGAAACCGGGAGTATATGGAGTCCACTGGAAAAAATCTTTTTGAGCATATTTCCTCCCGGATTAAAACCGAGAAAAGTATGGAGGAGAAATGTAAAAGAAGAGGGCTGGCGCTGGAAGCTGATTCAGCCCTGAGAAGAATCCAGGATGCAGTGGGCATTCGTATTATTTGCGGGTTTGTGGATGATATTTATAAAATGGCGGAGGAAATTGCCAAAATAGAAGGAATCCAGGTGGTGAAGGAGAAAAACTATGTGCTGAATGCAAAACCCAATGGCTACCGGTCCTACCATATGATTCTGGACTATGAAAGTGAGTATCCGGACTGTTTGGGGAGGGAAAGGGGACATTATTTTATTGAGGTGCAGATCCGCACCTTGGCTATGGATTCCTGGGCCAGTCTGGAGCATCAGATCAAGTACAAGCAGAATATTAAAAATGAGGAGCGTATCACCAAGGAGCTAAAACGCTGTGCAGATGAGCTGGCCTCCTGTGACATCAGTATGCAGACCATACGCAATCTCATAGAAAAAGCAGGAGAGGAAAATGAGGATTCTACTGGCGGAAGATGAGGAGGCCCTGTCCAGGGCCTATGCAACGGCTCTGTCCTATCAGGGGCATGAGGTGGAGCAGGCCTTTGACGGGGAACAGGCGGTGGAAAAGGCCGCCCGCAACCCCTATGATGTTATGATTTTTGATGTGATGATGCCAAAGAAAACAGGCATTGAGGCATTAAAGGAGATTCGGCGTTCGGGAAACACCACCCATGTGATTATGCTTACGGCCATGTCCGAGGTGGATGACCGTATTCATGGCCTGGATGCCGGAGCGGATGAATATCTGGCAAAGCCCATTTCTCTAAAGGAGCTTTTGGCCAGGCTTCGGTCCATGGAGCGGCGTATTGAAACAGGTTATAATGATAAGCAACTTCAGGTGGGGGATGTACGGCTGAATGTTTTGGAGCAGGAGATGACCGCTGGAAATTCCATCCGCCTGGCGGGAAAGGAAACCCGGCTTATGGAATATCTTATGCTGAATAAGGGAAAACGCCTTTCCACAGAGCAGATTTACCACCAGGTCTGGTCCAAGGAGGAGGAAGGGGAATTTGACCAGGGCTATGTATGGATTTATATTTCCTATTTGCGGCAGAAGCTAAAGGCCATTAAGGCAAACATTGGCATTGAGGGGGAAGAAAACGGCGACTATTTGCTGACAGAGATTTGGGAGGCATGATGTTTACAAAATTACGTCTTCAATTTATCGGCATTGCCACCATTGCAGTGGTGGTGATGCTTCTTTCTATTATAGGGGTATTGAACGCTTCCCGGTTTGCCAGCACAGACAGCCAGATTGACCGGGTATTAACGCTTCTATCCAGAAACGGCGGTGTATTTCCCGGGGAAGAGGAGGTGGAGCAAAATCTTGGAAGGAGCGTCTCCAAGGATTCCATTTTACAATACCGGTATTTCAGCGCCACAGTGGATTGGAATGGGAATATCGAGATTGTTTCCAAGGACAATATTGCCAATTTAGGGGAAGAGGAGATTCTGCACTATATCGGACAGATTTATGTTTCCCGGCGCTTTTCCGGGACCTTTCAGACCGAGGAAGGACAGATTTTTTCTTTTTTGGTTACAGCCCTGGAAGGGGGCGGGGGAAGCCTGGTGGTGGTGCTGGACTCCACGGTATATTACAATTACAGAAATGAGCTGATGAATACCTCTGTGGTTTTGTTTTGTGGGAATTTAATTTTTTTTATTACGGTATTCTTTGTTTTCTCCGGAAGGGTGATTGCACCCTTTGTAGAAAATTATCAAAACCAAAAGCGCTTTATCACCAATGCCAGCCACGAGCTGAAAACTCCTCTGGCCATTATTTCTGCCAACAATGAGCTGGAGGAGATGGTGTCCGGGGAAAACGAGTGGACCCAAAGCACCAAGGATCAGATTCAGCGGATGACAGAGTTGATTAACCGGCTGGTGGTGCTTTCCAGACTGGAGGAGCAGGGGGACGTGCAGCTGTCGGATGTGGATTTTTCACAGGTGGCAAAAAAAGCAGGGGGAGATTTTAAAAATCTGGTGCAAAAGGAGGGGAAGGAGTTTTCCCTGGACATTGTACCTGATATTCATATACAGGGAGATGAAAAGGCTCTGTTTGAGCTGGTATCCCTTTTGGTGGACAATGCCAATAAATACTGTGATCAGGAAGGCTTTGTCCGGATCCAACTTCAAAGAACCGGGGCCGCCTTTAAAAGAATCCGCTTGGAGGTATCCAATTCCTACTCCCAGGGCCAGGGGGTGGATTATTCCCGGTTCTTTGACCGGTTTTACAGAGAGGATCAATCCCATAACAGCAAGAAAAACGGCTACGGTATCGGCCTGTCCATTGCACAGAACATTGTAAAAAAGCATCGGGGAAGAATCAGTGTACAGTATAAAAAGCCGGTGATTACTTTTTGTATTGTCTTTTAGTGTATCGGTTTTATGAAGAATTATGTATATGGATGTCAATACATTTTCCGATGCATTCCGAAAAGTAAGTGAAAAGATTGAAAATGAAAAGTAGAGGATATCCATTCCCTTAATCGCATCATAAA
>CALISX010000155.1 GCA_938041725.1 uncultured Lachnoanaerobaculum sp. | reverse complement strand
CATCCTGCCAGCAAAGCACCGGTTAACACCAGCATTGCCGCCCATCCTGTGTATCCTCTTATTTTCATAATAAACCCCCATTCCAGTGTACCCGGCACCACCCGCTATCCATCTTACGCAGCATTTAGCTGCAAAACAGCCCTGTCAGCACTTCTCTAAAAAGGCCTTGACCCGGGCTCCAACCGGGATACTGGGAGCCGCCCCCTTCTCCATTACTGACAGGGCCGCTGCCCCATTGGCCAGCTTGAGGGAAGACAGCAGATCCTTTCCCTCCAGCTTAGCTGCCAGAAAGTACCCGCAGAAGGTATCTCCCGCCGCTGTGGTATCCACCGCCTCCACAGGATGGGAGGGAACAAAATACTCCTGGGCGCTGTCAAAGGCAAAAACCCCCTTTTCTCCCATGGTAAGCACAAACAAGGCACCAGGATATTGCTTCCTTAACCGCTCTCTGGTTTCCTTCACCTCAAAGGCCGGCTCTTGCCCACCCTCCTGTCCTGCCAGGGCCAGGGCTTCGATTTCATTCACCAGAAAAATATCCACAAGCTCCAGGGGCAGATCCATTACCCCCTGGGTAATAGGGGAGGGATTAAATGCCACCTGCATCCCCTGTTTTTTTGCCTCTTTTATAGCCTCCGCCACATGGCTGGTCTCGTTTTGCAAAAGACAAAGATCCCCGGAACCAAAGCCAGAGGTCAACTTCCGGATATATTCCGGTGTGAGTCGGTCATTGGCCCCTCCAAAAATCAAAATATTATTCTGGCCTGCGGCATCCACCTGAATCATGGCATGGCCGCTGACACCCTCCACCTCTAAAATCCTTTCCGTATCCACACCGGCTTCCCTTAGGGTTTTGAGCAGCGGGCCGCCGTCTGCCCCCACTGCTCCCCCATGCACCACATGGGCGCCGGCTCTGGCCAAAGCCACAGACTGATTCAGTCCCTTTCCACCGCAAAATTCCCCGTATTCCAAAGCCTTAATGGTTTCCTTGGCCTGAACAAAATGCTCCACCTGGTATACCTTATCCAGGTTCAAAGAACCGATATTTAATACCCTGGGGCCTTCCTTCCTGGTAATCTCCGAAATATCCACCAGGGAAATCTGCTGGGTATGGCTTTCCAAGGAGCTGGCCAGGGCTCTGGCGGTATCCAAGGAGGTAAGTACATTCACCCCGGTTTCAATGGCATTTCTGCGGATCACAAAGCCGTCCCGGCTTCTGTCCGCTCCCTGGGGGGGGATATCTATGACAATGTCAATCTCATGCCCCAAAATCAAGTCCAGAATATTGGGACTTTCCTGCTCCAGCTTCCGCACAGGCAAAGCCTTAATACCATGGCTGTTTAAAAGAGAGGCGGTGCCCATGGTGGAATATATGGTATAGCCCACCCTGGCAAAACCGGCGGCAATATCAATGACCTCTTCCTTATCCGAATCCCGCACAGTAATAATCATTTTCTTATGCTTTGGCAACTGGATGCCCGCCCCCTGGAAGGCCTTGTACAAAGCCTCCTGAAAGGTTTTGGCAATACCCAGGCATTCTCCTGTGGACTTCATCTCTGGTCCCAGGGACACATCCGCTCCCCGGATCTTTTCAAAGGAGAATACCGGCATTTTCACTGCAATATATTCCGACTCCCTGGCCAGTCCCGGGGTATATCCCATATCCCTTAGCTTTTGCCCGCAGATGACCTTGGTAGCCAAAGCAATAATGGGAATGCCTGTTACCTTGCTGATATAGGGCACGGTACGGGAGGACCTGGGATTTACCTCAATAACATAGACCTCCTCCCCCTCCGCTATAAACTGAATGTTAATCATTCCCTTGACATGAAGGGCCATGGCCAGCTTTTTCGTATAGTCAATGATCTTTTCTCTGACTCCTGGGCTGAGACTTTGGGCAGGATACACGGAAATAGAATCCCCGGAGTGGATGCCCGCCCTTTCAATATGCTCCATAATGCCAGGGATCAGCACATCCTCCCCGTCGCAAACCGCATCCACCTCGACTTCCTTTCCCAGCACATACTTATCCACCAAAATGGGGTGTTCCTGCTGGATCCGGTTAATAATGCCGATGAACTCGTCAATGTCCTGCTCCTGGATGGCAATCTGCATTCCCTGGCCTCCCAGCACATAGGAGGGGCGTACCAGCACGGGATACCCCAGCTGCCTGGCTGCTTCCTTGGCCTCTCCAGCGGTGTACACGGTTTTACCCATGGGCCTTGGGATCTGACACCGTTCCAAAATCCTGTCAAAGATTTCTCTATCCTCCGCCGCATCCACATCCTCTGCCCGGGTTCCCAGAATCGGCACCCCGATTTCCATCAGATGCTTGGTCAGCTTAATGGCGGTTTGTCCTCCAAACTGCACCACTGCTCCATCGGGCTTTTCCAGCTCTACAATGCTTTCCACATCCTCCTCTGTAAGAGGCTCAAAATACAGCTTGTCCGCAATATCAAAATCCGTGCTGACGGTTTCCGGATTGTTGTTTACAATAATGGTTTCATAGCCCTGTCTGGAAAACTCCCAGGTACAGTGCACACTGCAGTAGTCAAATTCAATACCCTGTCCAATGCGGATGGGACCGGAACCCAGCACCAGCACCTTCTTTTTGCCCTCTGTATGGGGAGCTTCATTAACCCCGTCATAGCAGGAATAAAAATAAGGTGTTTCCGAGGAAAATTCTCCGGCGCAGGTATCCACGATCTTATAGGCCACCTGAATGCCATATTCCCTTCGCAGCGCTTTGATCTCTTCTGCCCTTTTTCCGGAAAGCCTGGCAATCACCGAATCCGGGAATTCCCATTTCTTTGCCTGGGACAAAAGCTCCTTTTCCAGGGGTTCTGTTCTTAACCGGTTTTCAAACTGCACCAGATTGTCAATTTTAGCAATAAACCAGGGATCAAAACGGGTAATGCGATGGATCTCCTCATAGGAAATGTCCTTTCGGAGGGCCTGGGCAATCACCCAGATCCTTCTGTCATCCACCTTATGCATTTCCTCTAACAGTCCTTCCCGGTCCAGGGCCGTATAATCATAGTCTAAAAGACTTTCCACATGCTGCTCCAGAGAACGGATGGCCTTCATCAGTGCCCCTTCAAAATTGGTGCAGATGCTCATCACCTCTCCCGTGGCCTTCATCTGGGTGCCCAGCACCCGGTTGGCAGACAGGAACTTATCAAAGGGCAGTCTTGGCATCTTCACCACACAGTAGTCCAGCATGGGTTCAAAGGAGGCATAGGTCTTTCCGGTAACGGCGTTTTTGATTTCATCCAGGGTATAGCCCAGGGCAATCTTTGCCGCCACCTTGGCAATGGGATAGCCGGTAGCTTTGCTGGCCAAAGCAGAGGAACGGGATGGAGCGCAAACTGCACATTGCAGCCCCCGGTAATCTCCAGCTCCGTAATAATATTCAAGGCAGAGGTACGCAGCATCTGGTATTCCTTGTCTCCCAAGGTCTGGCTGGGAGCCACCACAATGGAATCCCCTGTATGCACCCCCACAGGATCCAGGTTTTCCATATCGCACACGGTGATTACATTGCCAATGCCGTCCCGCATAACCTCATATTCGATTTCCTTCCATCCCGCAATACAGCGCTCCACTAAAACCTGTCCCACACGGGAAAGGCGCAGACCGTTTTCCAGGGTTTCCCTTAGTTCCTCCTCATTGTTTACAATCCCTCCGCCGGAGCCCCCCAAGGTGTAGGCAGGACGTAGCACCACAGGATAGCCGATTTCCCCGGCATACTGCACACCGGTTTCCACATCCTCCACCACCATGGAGGCTGCAATGGGCTCCCCGATCTTTTCCATGGTTTCCTTAAAGGTTTCCCGGTCCTCCGCCTTTTGGATGGTAAGGGCGGTGGTGCCGATGAGCGCCACCCCCTGCTCTTCTAAAAAGCCGTCTTCAAACAGCTCCATGGCCAGATTTAATCCTGCCTGTCCCCCCAAAGTGGGCAAAACAGAATCTGGTCTTTCTTTTTTGATCAGCTCCTTTACCACCTTGGCTGTTAAGGGTTCAATATATACCCGGTCCGCAATATCCTTATCCGTCATAATGGTGGCGGGATTGGAGTTAATCAATACCACCTCCACTCCCTCCTCCTTCAGGGAGCGGCAGGCCTGGGTGCCTGCATAGTCAAACTCAGCGGCCTGGCCGATGATAATGGGACCGGAACCGATTACAAGGACTTTTTTTATCTTGGGATTTCTAGGCATGGTGCTCCTCCATCATCTGAATAAAACGGTCAAACAGGTATGCGCTGTCCTGGGGACCAGGGCAGGCCTCCGGATGATGCTGTACTGTAAAAATTTTTTTGCCCCTGTAGGAGAGCCCCTCATTGGTGCCATCGTTTACATTGACAAAGGCCTGCCGGGCAATGCCCGGATCCAGGCTTTCCGGATCCACTGCATAGCCATGATTCTGGGAGGAGATATAGGTTCTGCCGGTTTCCAGATCCTTCACAGGATGATTGCCCCCTCTATGACCGTATTTTAATTTATAGGTATCCCCTCCTGCAGCCAGAGCCATAAGCTGATGTCCCAGGCAAATGGCAAAAATAGGAATATCGGATTCGTATAAAACCCGCACCTCCCGGATAATATCTGTATTTTCCTTGGGATTCCCCGGCCCATTGCTAAGCATAATACCATCGGGGCGGCTGTCGATAATCACCTTAGCCGGCGTATCCGCCGGATACACCGTAACCTCACAGCCCCGCAGGTTTAACTGCCTGGCAATGCTTTTCTTCACCCCATAGTCCAAAAGGGCCACTCTTTTTCCTTCTCCCTCCAGTCTATAGACTTCCTTGGCGGTCACCGCCTGCACCACTCCCTTTACCTGGTAGGAGCGGATTTTTTCCTGTATTTTTTCCATTCCCTGATTCAGCTCTGTGGTAAGCATGCCATTCATGGTGCCATGCTCCCTTAATCGTTTGGTCAAATCTCTGGTGTCAATGCCACAGATGCCGGGGATATCGTATTGTAACAGGAACTCCTCCACCGTCCCCTGGCTGCGGAAATTGGAAGCAGTCCGGGACAACTCCCGCACAATCAAGGCATCAATCCAGGGACGATCCGACTCCATATCCTCCCGGCAAATCCCATAATTTCCAATCAGGGGGTAGGTCATGACCACCGCCTGTCCTATATAGGAAGGATCTGTCATAACCTCCAAATAACCGGTCATGGAAGTATTAAAGACAATCTCACTTACCACTTCTTTCCTGGCCCCTATATGCTTTCCCTCATATACGCTGCCGTCCTCCAATATCAGATATGCTTTCATACATTTCCTTTCCTTCTCAACATTGCCTTACAGTTTTCCTCTTCCCTGCAGCCAGGGTTCGGCGGCTTGTTTGACACAGGCCTTCAGATCCGACACTGTTTCCTCTAAAAACCAGGGATTTTTCTTCAGCCAGATCTGGTTTCTGGGAGAGGGATGCACCAGGGGAAAATAGGCAGGCCCATACTCCCGGTAGGCCTTCACCGTCTGCGTCACATTCCCCTTGATCTTTCCTTTTAAATAGTAACCCATGGCATACTGTCCGATTAAAAGAGTTAGCTGGAGATGGGGCAAACGGGACAGGATCAAGGGATGCCACTTTGGCGCAAACTCCTTCCTGGGGGGCAGATCTCCGCTTTTTCCCCGGCCGGGATAATAAAAATCCATGGGCACCACAGCCAGCAGATCTGTGTTATAAAAGGTATCTTCATCCCCCCCCATCCAGTCTCGCAGCCGGTCTCCGCTTTGATCCCGCCAGTATTGTTTGTTTTTTACCGCCTTTTCTCCCGGAGCCTGGCCCACCACCAAAATTCTGGCGTTTTCCGGGGCAGAAAATAAAGGATCAACGCCAGCCCTGGTATAGGCCGCATTTTCCGGATCCTCCTTGATTTGCTGAACAATATCCAGAATGTTT
>CALISX010000154.1 GCA_938041725.1 uncultured Lachnoanaerobaculum sp. | reverse complement strand
GATAAAAATGATAATTGATATTGACAGTGAAGAATTTGAGGTATTTAGCTTATACCTGCAGGAGGGACTTGATTTTTTAAATTTGTCTTTAGAGAAAGCTGTAATTGCAAAGCTTTATAAATTCTATTTAAAACTTGCAGAGGCTAATAAATATATGAACCTTACAGCAATTACCAAATTAAAAGAGGTGGTATTTAAACATTTTATAGATAGTCTTTCTATAATCAGAGTGATGCCTGAATTAAAATTTGAAAAAATCAGTATAATAGATATAGGTACAGGAGCAGGTTTTCCGGCCTTGCCGCTTGCTCTGGCATAACCGTCTGCGGCATGTGAAGCACCCTGCTCATGACTTGTAAGTATATGTCTTATTTTATCCTGATTTTTATACAGCTCATCATACAGGTTTAAAATGGCTCCTCCGGGATAGCCAAACACTGTGTCCACATTTTGTTCCAAAAGACATTTTACTACGATTTGTGCACCATTTAATTTTTCCATAGCATACTTTCCTTTCCCCTTGCTTTTCTTAGGTCATTTCCTTAGGTCAAAAACCGGTTTATTCTCCCTCCACAGACAGCACCGCCCCCTGGGGCGCCCCGGTTACCAGTTTTCTGTATCTGGCCAGATAACCGCTGACGGGATTCAATCTGGGCTTCCAGTTCTCTTTTCTTTTTGCAAACTCCTCCTGGCTGACCCGGGCATTGATGGTATTGGCATTGATGTCAATATCAATGATGTCCCCCTCTTCAATCAGTCCGATGGGGCCTCCCGCTGCTGCCTCCGGGGAGGCATGGCCAATGGAAGCGCCTCTGGAGGCTCCGGAAAATCTTCCGTCGGTAATCAAAGCCACTGTGGTATCCAGCCCCATGCCTGCAATGGCAGAGGTGGGATTCAGCATTTCCCGCATACCCGGTCCCCCCTTGGGGCCTTCATAGCGGATCACCACCACATCCCCTGACTGGATGCGTCCCCCCTTAATGGCAGCCACCGCATCCTCCTCACAGTCAAACACCCTGGCCGGACCGGAGTGCTTGAGCATTTCCGGCAGCACGGCGCTTCGTTTTACCACACAGGAATCCGGCGCAATATTTCCCTTCAGCACTGCAATGCCCCCCATCTGGGAATAGGGATTTTCTACTGGGCGGATCACAGAAGGATCCAGATTGACGGCATGGGCAATATTTTCTCCCACAGTCCTTCCTGTCACCGTCATACAGTCTAAATGCAGCAGTCCCAGCTTGGAAATCTCCTTCATAACAGCATAAATGCCCCCTGCCTCATTTAACTCCTCGATATAGGTATGTCCTGCCGGAGCCAAATGGCAGAGATTGGGGGTTTTTGCAGAAATTTCATTGGCAATGTCCACATTCAGCTCCACCCCGGCCTCATGGGCAATGGCCGGCAGATGCAGCATGGAATTGGTGGAGCAGCCCAGGGCCATATCCATGGTCAGGGCATTAAAAAAAGCCTCCTTGGTCATAATATCCCTGGGACGGATGTTTTTTTGCAGCATATCCATCACTGCATATCCCGCTCTTTTGGCCAGCCGGATCCGTTCGGAATACACGGCAGGAATGGTGCCATTGCCCCTAAGCCCCATACCCAGCACCTCCGTCAGACAGTTCATGGAATTGGCAGTATACATTCCCGAACAGGAGCCGCAGGTGGGACATACCTTGTTTTCAAATTCCAGCACCTCCTCCTCATCCATACGCCCTGCAGAATAGGCCCCCACTGCCTCAAACATACTGGAAAGGGAGGTATGCTTTCCCCTTACAATGCCAGAGAGCATGGGGCCTCCGGACACAAAGACTGTGGGAATATTCAGTCTGGCTGCTGCCATCAGCATCCCCGGCACGGTTTTATCACAGTTGGGAATCATTACCAGAGCGTCAAACTGATGGGCCATGGCCACGGTTTCCGTAGAGTCCGCAATCAAGTCCCTGGAACAAAGGGAATAACGCATTCCCACATGGCCCATGGCAATGCCGTCGCACACAGCAATGGCCGGAAATACCACCGGGGTTCCCCCGGCCTCTGCCACCCCCAGCTTCACCGCATCGGAGATTTTATCCAGGTTCGTATGCCCCGGCACAATTTCATTATAGGAATTTACAATTCCGATAATAGGCTTTCTTATTTCCTCCGGGGTCATTCCCAGAGCATTTAACAGGGAACGGCTGGGGGCCTGCTGCATTCCAGACTTCATATTATTGGAGCGCAGGCTCTCTTCAAAACTTTCCTCTTTACGCATATTCTTTCCTCTTCTCTATTCTATCCCGGAACTGCCTTTGCAGCCTGGGAGAGCCGCCGGGAACGGCTCCTGACTAAAGTTTTTCTGCCACCAGGTCTCCCATTTTTTGGGTGCCAGCCTGCTTCATTCCAGGAGTGTAAATATCCGCTGTGCGCCAGCCTTCTTTGATCACCTGCTCCACTGCCTGCTCCAGGGCATCCGCCTCCTTTTGCAGATGCAGAGAATACCGCAGGAGCATGGCCCCGGACAAAATGGTGGCCAAGGGATTTGCCAGGTCCTTTCCTGCAATATCCGGAGCCGAGCCATGACTGGGCTCATACAGTCCCAGGGAATCCTCCCTGAGGCTTGCACTGGGGAGCATGCCGATGGAGCCGGTGATCATGCTGGCCTCGTCGGATAAAATATCTCCAAACATATTTTCCGTTACAATCACATCAAACTGCCCCGGATCAAATACCAGCTGCATGGCGGCATTGTCCACCAGCATATGTTCCAGCTGTACCTGGGGGTATGCCCCCCCCACCTCCTCCACTACTTTTCTCCAAAGCCTGGAGCTGTCCAGCACATTGGCCTTGTCCACACTGGTCAGTTTTTTCTTTCGTTCCATGGCAGTCTCAAAGGCCTTAACGGCCACCCGGCGGATCTCCTCTTCCGTATAGAAAAGGGTGTCGCAGGCGGTTTGTTTTCCCTCCACCTCCCTGGTCCACCGTTCGCCAAAATACAGGCCTCCCGTAAGCTCCCGCACAATCACCATGTCAAATCCCTCCTGAATCCGCTCCGGCTTCAGAGGACAGGCCTCCTTCAGGGGCTCATACAAAAAAGCAGGACGAAGGTTGGCAAAAAGCCCCAGCTCCTTTCGGATTTTCAAAAGCCCCGCCTCCGGTCTTTGCTCCGGAGGGAGACTGTACCATCTGGAATTCCCCACATTGCCCCCCACAGCCCCTAAAAGCACTGCATCCGAGGCCTTGGCAATGTCCAGGGCTTCTTCGGTCAAGGGAATGCCGTACTGGTCAATGGAACAGCCTCCCATGGCAATTTCCCTAAAGACAAATCCATGGCCGTACTTTTTTCCTATGACCTCCAGAACTTTTTTTGCTTCTCTTACAATCTCCGGTCCGATGCCGTCCCCGGGTATTAAGGTGATATTGGCTTTCATCTGGGATTCCTTCCTCCTTATTGTCTCCCTGCTTTTTGCAGAAGGATTTTCCCCCTATCATATAGCAAAAACCCTTTGATTTCAACTTTATCCATAAGATCCAGGGCATTTTTTCGGCGATTTGACAGGGAGATTTTTTACAAAGAAAATACCTTCCCCCCTCCTGCAGACAGTCCAAAGGCTTCTGCGATTTTTTACCTGGAAAAAAATAAGAAAAATGTAACAGACATCCTCTCCTTCTCCCCTTATAATAGTCGATTGTCACAGAAAGGCCCCGGTATCCCCCAGGGCCCTCCATTTTAGAAAGGAAATCCTATGGAATCTGCAAAAACAGGTCTGAACCGGTCCTGGTTGAAATACCTGGCACTCATTTTTATGGTTTTGGACAACGCCTATTTTCGCTTTAATTTAAACAGCGTCATTCATCTCATCACCCGCTTTGTGGCCCCTTTGTACGCCTGGCTGATGGTGGAGGGTTTTTTTTATACCAAATCCCGGAAACACTACTGTCTTCGGCTTTGGACTGCCGCCCTCCTGATGCAGTTTGGAAATTTCCTCTCCCTGCTTCTCTTTTCCCAAAGGGGAATCTCCGACAATATTTTCCTGACTTTGGCCATATCCTTCAGCATCCTGTGGCTTTTTGAACTGGCAAAGGAAAATCCTGCTAAAAAAATCCAGTTTCGCATTCTGGGCTGGTTTTTATTCCTGGTGGGAGCAGAGCTTAGCCTGATGGGACTTCCCCTGGGGGACGGACTCTATTTAAACCTGGAGGGAGGGCTGCAGCTTTTACCCCTGGTGCTGATTGCCTATTTCTTTCGGCACAGCAAAATAAAACAGGCCATTCTCATAATCCTGTACAGCCTGCTCCAGTTCTATCTGCTGTACGGGGGACCAGCCATGGCCATTTTCCAGGGCTTTGATATGTTCTGTGTCAACTCTGACTGGATGACCTGGCAAGTCATTCCCTTTATCTTTCTTTATAATGGAGAAAAGGGAAAAAGCCGTCCCTTTGACAAATGGTTTTTCTATGCCTTTTATCCCCTCCACCTGTGGATCCTTTTGCTGCTGTCCCAGGTACTCCATATGTAAGAAAAGCTCCGCCGGCCCGGCGGAGCTTTTCTTACATCTCATCCTCATCATCGTCCATTCCGATTACACCGAATACGCCGGCCATGGTGCCGGAAACCACAGCACCTGCCACAACAATCACCAGCAGCACAATTCCAGCAAAAATTGCCATAATTTCCATAAGATTCTCCCCCTTCCTGTTAAAATCCACTGAGTCCCTTGCTGCCTCTATCATACTGCCATTCTAAAACGGGGTCAAGCATCATCCCGGCAAAAGCCCGAATTCCTCCAGGATCTTCTCTGCATAGGCTATCCTTTTTTCCATCAGGGGGACCCCGGGCCGCTCAATTTCCCGGCAGAAGATTTCCACAGCCTCAGAAAGGTCCCCGCTGTTTAAAAACAGAGCATAGGCTTTTTTATAAGGCCCCTTTTCCAGTTCCCGGCGTAAAAATTCCAGCTGCATTTTCAAGTCCCCTACACTGACGCCCCTTTGGTCTGCAAAATCCTTTAAGGCCTGTTTTCGTACGCTGAAGGTCCACTGGGCAATCCCCCAGCCCACCCTGTCCTCGCTGCTAAAATCCGCCAGGTATTCCACATTGTCCAGGCCCTTGTAGCCCTGGGCGTTAATGGGGCTGAAACCGCTTTCCTGCCAGAGGTTTCCCATAATGGCTGCTGCATGGATAGAATCCAGCCCCATTTCCCGGGTCAAGAAATTCCATATGATTTTTTTCCGCTCTGCCGTGGGCTGCACCAGCTCTGTAAACAGCCTTTTCTCAATACATACACCCTTCTCATTGGCATAATACACCTTGTCCTTCCAGGTTACATCCGCCCCGGTCACCATGGCCCCATCCCTTCCCAGGTAATAGCTTTTCCCCTTCCACTCCCGCATCTGGGACTGGGCCATCTCCCCATTGCTCCTAAGGAAATAATATTTCCCGTCCTTTCCCTGAACCCATTCTGAAACAGCCATACTTCCGTCTCTGTGAAGATAATACCACTTTCCCTTTTCCTGTATCCACTGGGAAAAGGCCATCTCTCCGGAAGGATGCATAAAATACCACTTCCCCTTCCACCGCTGCCAGCCCGTGATTTTATTTCCCTTACTGTCAAACAGATACCATTTCCCCTCTATCTGCTTCCATTCTGTATTCATTCTTCTCCTCCTTCCTTTTCCTGCAGAGCCATATCCTGGGCCAGTCTGGCCAGTTTGCTTTCCAGCACAGAAATCTGAATGCTCATGGAAAACACCTTGATAATCAGCACCCCGATGACAATCAGATACAGTAAATTGGCCGGAGACCGGGTTCCCGTAATATCCGCTAAAAAATAAATCATGCTGGGAAAAATCGCAAAGAGACTTAGGAGCAAAGAAAATAAAACCCAAAACACACCGTCGTCAATACGCATTTTGGATCGGCGGATCCTTCGGGTCACCGTGATCAAGGCCAAAACAGAGATTGCAATTAAAGAAATTCGCAGGGTAGGGGTCATATCGTCTCTCCTAGAAATTGTATTCCAACTTTATCTTTTTGGTCAACCGGTTCTGAAATTTTGAATCACCAAAATAGAAGTAAGCATCCTGGCCATATACCGCAGGGCGTTCACCGGGGTCAAATAGCTCACTCCGCCGCTGCGCTCCACCATATGCCCCTGGATTTCCGCCACCCCCATACCCTGTTTAATCAAATAGGAAATGGTGTCCGGCTCCGGAGCATAGTTTAAACGCAGAGCAAACTCTGCAATCAGCCTCTCATTGTACATCCGCATACCGGAGGTGGGATCCGTCAGCTTCACCCCAGTGGTGAGAAAAATCCCCAGGGCAATCAGCCGGCTCCCCAGCATCCGCAGGGTAAGGGGCTTTTTTTTGCTTACAAAACGGGAAAGGATCACAATATCCTTTTCCCTGCAGCACTCCTTCATTCTGGGAATGTACTCCGGTCTGTGCTGGCCGTCCCCGTCAAACTGCACCGCATACCGGTACCCCCTGGCATGGGCATAGCGCATCCCTGTTTGGAAGGCCCCTGCCAGCCCCAGATTCACAGGAAGATCAATCAGGGAAAATCCCCGTTCCCTGCATATGGCAGCGGTGGCATCCGTGGATCCGTCGTTTACCACCACATAGTCCACATCCTTTAGGACTGCAGTTAAACCCTCCACCACAGAAACAATATTCTTTTCCTCATTAAATGCAGGTATAATCACCAAAACATCAGACATGGCACACCTCAAGGCCTCATTTTTCCGGATCCTTCCCCCGGCACATGGTCTTTCTCCCAATACTTTCTATCCATACTCAGCTTTTTTGTAAGCCAAAGGGGCAGCCTTTGGTAGGACCTTCCCAGCTTATGTCCCAGGTATTTGCAGCCGCTTAGGTATAAAAGGGGGAAGAAATGCAAATACGCCCGCTGCCTGTGTAAAAAACCGGCGGTTTCCTTCACCAGGCGAATCCCCTCCGACTGGCTGTTTACCCGGCCAAAAACATGGGGATTCATAACCTGAGAGGCACCGATATCAAAATTCCTCCTGAACTGCTGCCATCCGGAATACTGATGGGAATGATATACCTTGGCCCAGGCCTCGTATTTGATAAAGTAATGATGAAACAACAGTTCCCCGGCATAGAGCATATCCTCATTGAGAAGGTTTCCCTCTGGAAAGCCTCCCAAAGCCTCAAAGGCTTCCCTTTCGTAGGCAGCGCAGACATTGGAAGCAAAAAAGATTTTTATTCCCATTTTTTCCTGATCCCCCAGGGATTTGATCAGGGATTGCTCCGGATAATTAAAGTGTCGGGTAAAGCTCTCAATCAATCCTGCGTCCCTTTTGGGGATCTGTCTGGCATAGGTAAGCTTCACCCTCTCATCCATCCCCCGCAAAAGAAAACGGAGCAGCTCCCTGTCACAGGGAATGGCATCCTGGGTCATACACACAAAATACTTTGCATCCGAAAGGCTGGCTCCAAAGTTTCTGGCGGCCCCGTGATCAAAATCCTTTTTTTCAATATGCCGCAGCACCATCTCCGGGCCCTTTGGCAAGGCATCCTGCAGCAGGGCATCCATCCCTCTTTTTTCCCATTCCTCCCGGTCCGTATTGATCATAATAATCTTCCCGGGACAAAGGCTCTGTCCCTGAAGCCGTTTGATTAATATTGCAAATTCCTTTTCCGGCTTATACACCGGAATGATCACATCCACCAGACTCATTTTGACTCCTTGAAAAAGATTCCCCAAAGGACTGCCCCCAAAAACATAAGGGCCATGAGAAGCATCGTCAGCAGATAGGCCAAAGCAGCCCCCTGGACGCCGCCTCCCCTTACCAAGCCTTCACTGATCCCCCAGGCCAGCAGAGCCCCTGCCCCATACATGAGGAAAATCACACCCTGCATTTCTAAAATTACCAGTATATAATACTCTAAATTCAGCAAGGCGTATAGTCCGCCTCCCAAAACCACCAAAACCAACGCAGGGGTATAGGGCGTCAGAGCCTCCCCGGCGGCCCCCATGGCCAGCTTCAACACGGGAATCCCAAAGAGCGCCGCAGCCCCCACCCCCAAAAGGGTGAATCCCCCAATCAATGCTCCGATTTGCAAAATGAGGCGGATAAATTCCCCCCTGCGTCCGGTTTTATACAGCAGGGAAAGCTTGGTAAGAATGGGCCGGATCACAAAGCCTGCCATCAGGTTAATCACAGAGGTAGGGATAAAAATGGTGCTGAAATAATTGCTGTACACCTCCCCCATCTGGTCATTCACCGCATATTTGGCAGCAGCAAAAATATACAGATCCAAAAAACTTCCCAAAAACAGCCACTTGCTCTTCCCAAAAAGAGCCCGGGAGCTGCCCTTGTTTACCCTGCATTCCGGGGACAGGCCTCTGAGGGGCAGCACGGAAAACAGAACCGCAGCCACACAAATGGCCGGAATAAACAAAGCAGACGCCCACAAAAGATCCCCTGTGATCCGAAGGCCGATTAAAAATACCCCCACAGAAAACAAGGTACGAAACAGGGTGGCCTTTCCCGTCATGTCCAGACGCCCCTGTCTTTGCATCTCCGACTCATACACATCTGCAAAGCCGTCCAGTATCTTATACAGGGACAATAAAAGCCATACCATGCGCACATAGGGGGTAACCGTGGAAAGCAGCCCATAGAGCAGACCGGCCCCCCCTGCCAAAAGCCCTGTAATGATCCGAAACCGGCGGTAATCCCCAAAGGAATAAAGATGGGTGCTGTCGGTCACCTGAAGGGGACGCATGCCAAAATAGGAAATAATATACAGCTGCTGGCCCAAGGTGGAAAAGGCAAAAAAGAAAATCCCCCCTGCCGCCTCTCCGGACAGCCTGGTGACCGCCACCCCTAAGAGCATACTGGTGAGGGCATACACCAGACTTCCCGCCATGTTCCAAAGCAACGCCGCTCTTTCACGAGCTTCTTTTTTCTCCTGCATAAAACCCTGCCCTTCCATCCCTTCTGTTTGGCTTCCTCCAGGGAAAAGAAGGCCCGGCCATCCCTTAATCCAAAACAGATACAGGGGGGTGATCCAGGGCCCGTATGGTAATTTCCTTGGCAAAAACACCCCAGCGCCTGGGACGCAGCATCTCCATGGGAACTTCTTTTCCCAGACTCCATAAAATCAAGGCCCTGGGCAGGTCTGCCCCTGCCATATGGGAAAAGGGATACCCCCCTCCAAACCGGGCATTCATGTCAATTACATAGTATTCCCTTTGGTCCTGGCGGCTCCGGACCATCACATCCACATCCAGGTTCCCCACATGCCCCAGGGCTCTTCCCAGTGTTTCCCCCAGAGCCGAAAGTCCCTTGTCCTCCACCACCTGGGCGATATCTGTTTCCCCCGCCCGCATGGCCAGCTTTTTCCGTACAATGGTACTTTTGTAATTCCCCTGCAAATCCTGGATTACATCCAAACCGTATTCCTCTCCTGCAATCCTTTCCTGAATTAAAACCGACGCCTGCCTGTCCTGGGCCGCCTCATATTTTAAATAGGATTTTTCCAGGTTCCTTTTGGCCTTTTGGGCCAGCAGCAGCAGCTCCTCCGGATTTTCCGCCTCAAACATATCCAAAGATCCCATACCCCAGCGGGGCTTGATCAAATAGCTTCTTCCCTGGGAAAAGTCTGCCTCCTGCCACTGGGGCAGCAGATAGGTTTGGGGAAGGGGCAAAGAAAGGGATTCCAAAAAACGGCACATGTTCCATTTGTCATTGCAAATGGAAATCACCTCCGGGGCACTGACACAAAGGCGTACCCCCAAATCCCCAAAGGCCTCCCGGTGGCAGGCCAGCACCATGAGATCAATATCAAATAAAGAAAGGAGCAGTTGAATCTTTTCCTTTTCACAGATCCTTTTCAAAGCAGGGATATAGTCCCTGTCATAAATCAAGGGGGTTACGTAGGCTTTGTCCGCCCCATGCATGGCACCGGTATCCGGATCCGAATTGGAAACCACCACCTTCCCCTCCAGCCCCAGACTCTGGAGGGCCTCCTTAAAATAGTCCACCATATAGCTTCTGCGTCCCACACTGGTTAACAGGATATTCATGGCACCTTCTTTCTTCCCCCATTTGTGATCATATTCCATAAAAAGATAAAATCCCGGTTTTTCGTACCCCAGGACAGGGCCAGGTACAGCCCTATGCCTCCAAGGATTTGCAGGCCCAAAAGCAAAAGCCCCGGGGTAAAAAGGCCCTCCAGGGCATATACCCCCAGTCCCATCACTGTGGACAGGAAAAAAGAAGGGACCACATCTTTTGCCTGCTCTCGAAAGGGATAGGACAAATTCTTGACATTGGGCCAGGCATTGATAAAAACACATACAAAATCCATCACTGCCTTCAGCCCTACAAAAACAATAACGCTGTAACGGATCCCCAACACCATAGCCCCCAGTCCCAGGGTCTTTTTGAGGATCTCCAGTACCAGAAAATCCCGGCTTTTCCCCATGGCCTTTAAGGCCTGCAAATGGGAAATATGCATGGGCCAAAAAGCGTAGGCCACACACATCAAACGCAAAAAGGGCACAGCGGAATGCCATTTTTCTCCCAGCAGCACCAGCACCAGACTCTGGGAGGAGGCCGCCAGTCCCCACATCATAGGGACAATCAGATAGGTGGAAAGGCTGAGGGAACGCTTTAACAGCTCCTTCACCCTTTGCACCTCCTCCTGCTCCTTGGCCATCACCGGCAGCAGCACAGACTGAATGGCCCCGGAGAGATTCCCCACAATGAGTTTGGGAAACATCTCCCCCTCATTGTAATCCCCCAAAGCCTTGGGGGAGTAGACCTTCCCAATCACCAGGCCGTGCAGGTTGTTGTAAAGGGTATCAATCAGAGCCGCCGCCAGAATCTTATACCCAAAGGAAAACATGGAGCGAAGCCTTTCCAGACAAAAGTCCGGTGAAAACCGAAAGGGCAGCCCCACTGCCAAAAAAATCATTAAACTAAAATAATATACCAGCTGCTGCATGCAAAGGGCCCAGGTTTTCCATCCCCTGGCGGCTAAAACAATACTCACCGTCCCGGAAAACACGGCTGCCAGCACCGTGGCCAGACAAAGACTGCGAAAGGCCATCCTGCGGGAAGCCCAGGCACTTTCCACAGAGATAACTCCTCCGGGAAAAATCAGCAAAGCCAGTATCCTCAACATGTTCTTCAGCTGGGGATTGTGGTAAAAATCCGCCACAAAGGGGGCAGAGACAAACAAAAGCAGATACAGCACAGCGGATAAAAAAAGCTGAAACCAAAGCACTGAGGAAAAATCCAGGGGGCTGGCCTCTTTTTTTTGAATCAATGCCGTAGCAAAACCGTTTTGAATCAAAACATTGGCAATATTAATGAAAACCAGCAAAATGACCAGGGCCCCATAGTCCTCTGGAGAAAGGAGTCTGGCCAACAAAATGGATACCCCCAGAGACACCCCCTGGGAGCCTCCGTTTTCTAAAATTTTCCAAAAAAAGGAGGCGGCGATGGTTCTTGTTTCCTTCATAGACAAAGCATCTCCCCCAGGGTCAGGGGCCAGGTGCTTTTTACAAAACGGTACTGTAAAATGCTCTTTATTTTGTCCCCTCTGGACCCATGCTCCATGGCAATAAACTCCCGGAGAATCCTTTGCTGCCTGGTACCCTGCAGCAAGGGCCCATACATTTTGTAAAAACATCTGGCCTGGGCAAACATCTCCCGGTAATTTTGCCGCACCGCTTCCCCTGCAGTCAGCCTTTTTACAAGCTGCCCGGGATGGAGGGGAGACTTGACCCCCAGCACATTGGCACCATGCTGACGATAAGCCGTCAAAGGGACGTGAATATATCCCACCACCCCCAAGGCTGCTCCCATCAGTCCCAGCCACCAGTCATGCATACAAAAACGGGCAGGGGGACGAAACAGTTCCCGAAGCCTTTTATTGATCATCACCGTATTTCCTGTAATGTGGTTTTCTGCCAGCAGGCGGCTCAAAAGCCAGGGACTTTGGCGGATATAGCAATCCGCCTTTCTTCCCTGAAAGGGAAGACGGAGTTTCACATCTCCCCTCCAGGGAAGCTTGGTGAAATCGCACATCCTGTTTCCCAGACTGCGTACATTCTCATCCACAAGCACCAGGTCCGAATGCACCAGCACCGGCTGCCTGGGATAGGCTGCCTCCAGGGCCTTCATAAACCGAAGAGTCAGGGACAGCTTTTCCGGATGCCACACATCATCCTGATCGGAAAAGCAGCTGTAGTCTCCCCTGGATTGAGATAGCAGATGAAAAAAGTTTTCCCCAGGCCCCTGGGGACTTGGATTCCAAGCCAAAGAAATCTTTTGAGGAAAACGCCTCTGGTATTTCCCGAGCATCTCCCTGGTGCCGTCCCGGGAGGCATCGTCCCTTGCGTAGAGGTGCCAGGAAATCTCCCTTTGTCTTAGGATGCTTTCTATCTGGGTCCTTAGGTATGTTTCTCCATTGCAGGAGGCCAAGAGAATATCAACCATTGGATTTTTCTCCTGCCAGCAGCTCATATCCCAGAATTTCCAGCTCCACAGCCTTAAAAAATAAAACAGAAAGTATTCCGGCCAAAAATCCTGTATGGAGATACTGCTTAAAATAATACAACAGGCTTTTTTCCTTTAGCCGCTGTTTTTTCAGCCGCCTGGAAAAGGCTTTATCAATGGAAACACTGTTTTCATGGATGTAGCGTTCCTTGGTTAAGATCCCTGTCAGAAAGCCCGCCTTTTTCATACGCCGGGCCAGACTTTCCTCCTCCCCGTATAAAAACAGCCCCTCATCATACCCTCCAGCCTGAAGAAAGTCCTTGATGCGCACCATCAGTAAGGAGCCTGCTACAGCCCCTGCCAAACGCAGGGAAGCGCCAATGTAATACTCCGAGGGATAATGCAAGGCCTTTGTGAAAATTCTGCGGCACAAAGGTCCGTTTTCCAAAAGGGAATACAGCCAGGGCCGCAGGGGCCAGCAGGAGGCTCCCCCCAAAACATCCTTTCTGCTCCCGGGCAAAACCCCTTTTTTATACATCACCGGGGCCAAGGCTCCCAGTTTTGGAAACTGCTCCAGGCCCTGGCGCAGCCTTTCCACCACCCTTTCCTGAAACACTGTGTCCGGATTGGCAATGAGCGCATACTCCATACCCTCCTTGGCCGCCCGCTTCACCCCCAGGTTGTTCCCGACCCCATAACCGCCATTGCGCTCTGCCTGAATCCAGATAAAACGCTTGGGATCCTTATCTTCAAAGTAATGCCGCAGCCGTATCCGGGAGTCATCACAGGAGGCATTATCCACCAGAATGATTTTATCCAGATTGGAAAAATTTGCGATCCGCTCCAGCTGGGCCATGCTGCTGTCTGCATCATTATAATTGACAATTACCGCCGCTACCCTCATGCTCCCTCCTTTTGCGCTGCCATTCTTTTTTCCATGGCCCGGTGGATCCTTCCTCTGGCCACCTCTCCCCTGATCCAGGGACAAACCGCTGTCAAAAGATTCAAAAGATGATATACCCCCATATAAAGCTCCTTCCC
Source organism: uncultured Lachnoanaerobaculum sp. (assembly GCA_938041725.1). Classification (GTDB taxonomy): domain Bacteria; phylum Bacillota; class Clostridia; order Lachnospirales; family Lachnospiraceae; genus Lachnoanaerobaculum. Next base: position 2,362 of record CALISX010000154.1, on the reverse strand, counting down.
CTTTACCAGAGGCTCCCGGGCAAAGGGGGTCTTTGCCTTAAAGAAAAAATAGGCCCTTCGGTAGGGGTTCCAGCTGCCTCTGTTCCAGGGACGTTCATCTCCTGCAAAATGTACAATCACCGGATGCCTTTTTGCCTGTAAAAAGGCCTGCTTGGAGCAGGGATACAGCCCGGATTTTTTCAAGGCTCCATAGGAAAAATATTTGTAATTGGAAAAGAAATTGTATTTTGGCGCCAAAGGCTGTATATCCCAGCGCAGGGCCCCGTTCATGGCATCCTGATCTCCAAAAAGGGCTGCTGGGGAAATGCTTTTATAATAGGCCAGAATTCTTTCTCCTATGTTTCCCGGTAATGGCAGACAGCATGGCAGTGGCCATGGTTATCCCGGCACTGGGACCATCCTTGGGCACCGCCCCCTCAGGGATATGCAGGTGGAAATCATTGTTTTCAAAAAAATCCGAAGCCACATGATATCTGGGGACAATGCTTCGGACACAGCTAAGGGCAATCCTGGCACTTTCCTTCATCACATCCCCCATATTTCCTGTCAGGGTCAATCCTCCCTTACCTGGCATCATATTCACTTCAATCTGCAGAGTGTCCCCTCCCACACTGGTCCAGGCCAGACCCCGTACAATGCCCACCTCGTCCCGTTCATTGGCCGGTTCAAAATTCACCCTTTCCTTGCCCAAAAGCTCCTTCACCAGCTTTTCAGTTACCCGGATCTGAGACTTGGCACCCTCCAGCTTCTTCCTGGCGCATTTGCGGCAAATATCCCCAATGCGCCGCTCCAGATTCCGGACCCCTGCCTCTCTGGTATAATTATGAATAATTTTCTTCAAAGCCCGGTCCCCAAAGGAAATATCCTCCGGTTTCAATCCATTGGCCTCCATTTGTTTTTTCACCAAATAGCTTTTGGCAATGTGGAATTTCTCATTTTCCGTATAGGAATTGATCTCAATCACATCCATCCGATCCAAAAGAGGACGGGGAATGGTATCCAAAGTATTGGCAGTGGCAATAAATAATACCTTGGATAAATCCAGGGGAATCTCAATATAGTGATCGCTGAATTTGTTGTTCTGCTCGCTGTCCAGCACCTCCAAAAGGGCGGAGGACAGATCTCCCTTATAGTCCCCGGAGCTTTTATCTATTTCATCCAAAAGCATCAAGGGATTGGCCACCTTGGCGTTTCTCAGCCCCTCTGCAATCCTTCCCGGCATGGCCCCCACATAGGTCCTTCTATGGCCTCTGATCTCCGCCTCATCCTTCACCCCTCCCAGGCTGATGCGGATATATTTCCGGTTCATGGCGGAGGCCACACTGCGGGCAATGGAGGTTTTTCCCGTTCCCGGAGGCCCCACCAGGCAAAGAATGGGGGAATTGCCCTGGGGATTTAAGATTTTCACCGCCAGATATTCAATAATCCGGTCCTTCACCTTTTCCAGCCCATAGTGATCTCCATTTAACGCCTTGGCGGCCCTTTTAATATCCTGATTGTCCGTGGTATACACCTCAAAGGGCATATCAAAAATAGTATCCAGGTAGGTTCGAATCACATTACTTTCCTGGCCCATCATGCCCATGGCAGAAAGTCTGCTGATTTCTTTTTTCAAGCGCTGCTTGTACTCCGGAGCAATTTTGGCTGCCTCCAGCTTTTTTTCATACTCTGCGGTGTCCCCCAAAGGAGAGGATTCCCCCAGCTCCTTTTGTATGATTTTCAGCTGCTCCCGCATCACATATTCCTTTTGATTCTGGTTGATATTGGAATTAAGCTGCTTTTGAAATTCATTTTTAATTTTCACCACAGCATTTTCCTTAATCAGCTCCCGGGCCAGAATTTCATACCGCCTTTCCTCGTCCTCCGCATCCAATATTTCCTGGTCAATATGATAGTCAAAATCCACACTGGAGGCAGATAAAAAGAGGATCTCTTCCAGATTCTGGGAGTCCAGAATCCTGGGGAGGGCCTCCTTGGCAAAACGCTGGTTATTCTGGGCATAGTCCTTGATTTCAGATTTAATAATCCGAAGCATGGCTTCCTTTTCCTCCGAGAAGGGAATTCCCCGCTCAGTCACAGCCTCAATCCGGGTGACATAAAAATCCTCTTTATCAATAATCTCCAGCAGACGGGCCTTATACATTCCCTCCACCATCAGACGAAGGTTACCATTTTGCAGCTTCACCACCTGGCGAATCTTCACCATAGTGCCATGCTGATATAACCCATCCGCATCCGGATCCGTCACCTCCGGATTTCTTTGGGTAATGAGAAAGATACATTCATCCCCTTCCATGGCTTTTTCCACAGCATGAATGGATTTGGCCCGTCCCATATCAAAATGTATAATTTCTCTGGGCAG
>CALISX010000153.1 GCA_938041725.1 uncultured Lachnoanaerobaculum sp. | reverse complement strand
TGTTTTAGCATCTCCGCAGTGGGGGCATACCCAGCCCTCAGGCAGATCCTTAAACTCTGTTCCAGGACGAACATCTCCCTCTTCGTCTCCTGCCAGCACATCATATTCATAACCGCAGCCATTGCAAAGGAAAAGCTTTCTGGAGGGGGCCTGTTTCTTTCCTGCCGGCCGTTTCATCTTTTTCATGGGAGGTGCCGGCTTCTTCTCCTCTGTTCCCAGGGCCTTGGTCAACAGAGGAAGAATCTCCTCCACATCTCCCACAATACCATAATCGCAGTTTTTAAAGATTCTGGCACCGGGGTCCTTATTAATGGCCACAATGGTAGAGGCATTCTTAATACCCTTTAAATGCTGCAGGGCACCGGAAATACCGCAGGCCACATAGAGATTTCCCTTGAATTTCTGTCCCGACATACCCACATACCGTTCCAGGGGCACATATCCCAGGGTCTCTGCCACAGGTCTGGAGGATCCGATGGCGGCCCCTGCAGCCTTGGCCAGGTCAGTAATAAGCTGCATGTTCTTTTCTTCGCCAATTCCCATGCCGGCGCTGACCACCCGCTCTGCTTCCCCGATGGGGGTGTTGATGTCAATGCCTACACTAAAGTCATATCCGTCCTTCACCAGGTTTTCCACCAGCTGGTCCACCCTCTCCTGGGCAGAGCCTTCCGAAAGGATCAGCCGCTTTCTCTCCCCTGTTTCCGGTCCCCTGGCCTTCTTCGGTGCAGAGGAATCGCTTTTGGCTGCCTTCCCCAGGATATAGGAGGAAATAACCAGCCTTTGAATTTCATTGGTTCCCTCATAGATCGGGGTAATCCGCACATCCCGGTACATTCTCTCCACTTCCATACCCTTTAAGAAGCCTGTGCCGCCAAAGATCTGAAGGGCCTCTGAGGTCACCTCCATGGCAATGTCGGAAGCATACTGCTTGGCCATGGCCGCCTCCATGCCATAGGGCTCATGGGCCTGCTTTAACTCTGCAGCGGAATATACCAGCAGTCTTGCACAGCGGATCTTGGTGGCCATATCTGCCAGCTTAAAGGCAATCGCCTGCTGCTGGCAAATGGGCTTGCCAAACTGCTCCCTTTCCTTGGAATATTCAATGGCAGCCTCCATGGCTCCCTGGGCAATGCCCAAGGCCTGGGCAGCAATGCCGATCCTTCCTCCATCCAGGGTGGACATGGCAATCTTAAAACCGCTTCCCTCCTTGCCCAGCAGATTTTCCTTGGGAACGATCACGTTGTTGAAGTTTAACTCACAGGTGGCAGAGGAGCGGATTCCCAGCTTGTCATAATGCTCCCCGAAGGTAAAGCCCTTCATGCCCTTTTCCAAAATAAAGGCGGAAATACCTCTGGTGCCAATACCCGGGGTGGTTACGGCAAAGACCACATACACATCTGCCTCACCCCCATTGGTAATAAAAATCTTGTTGCCATTTAAAACCCAGTGGTCTTCCTCTTCCACCGCCACGGTTTCCGTGCCTCCTGCATCGGAGCCGGCATTGGGCTCTGTCAGGCCAAAGGCCCCCAGCTTTTCTCCCTTTAAAAGAGCCGGGAGATATTTTCTTTTTTGCTCCTCCGTTCCAAAGGCCGCAATGGGATAGGTCCCCAAAGAGGTATGGGCAGATAAAATCACCCCAACCCCTGCATCCACACGGGACAGCTCCTCCACTGCAATGGCATAGCTTAGTACATCCAACCCTGCTCCGCCGTATTCCTGCTCATAGGGAAGGCCCATGATACCCATCTCTCCCATTTTCTTGACCTGTTCCGTGGGAAACATATTGTTTTGGTCCAGCTTAAAGGCAATGGGCTTGACTTCTGCCTCTGCAAACGCTCTGACTTTCGCACGGAGAGCCTCCTGTGCCTCTGTGGTTTTATATGACATTCTTCCTCCTATCTTAAGACTCAGCAAAGCTTATCCAAGGTGGTTTTTTGAAACTCCTTCTTTACAATATTTTGTATTCTCAGATATTCCTTGTGGGTCTTACATTGTCCTGCCCTGTTGTTGGGACATTCATGCCCGGACAGCATACATTCTGTAATATACAGGCTGTTATCTATTGCCCCGAAAAGATCATAAAGGGTAAAGGTGGAGGTGGGGTGGGTGAGATAATACCCCCCGTTCACCCCACGGATGCTTTTCACCACCTGGGCCTTTAACAAGGCCCCCAGCATTTTATAGGTAATTGCCACCGGCATATTTTCCCTTTTTGCAATCTCCGTGGCCGAAGCCTGGTTTAAATGATGTAAAGCTCTCACGATTCTGACTGCATAGTCCATTTCCCTTGTAATCAGCATGATTCCTCCTGAAAAACTTTACCATTTAAGTAAAGTATAACACTCCCTCCACAATAGTCAATGTCATCCATGAACCTGCAGATCACTTCGTATAGTTGACCAAAAAGATCCAGTACCATTAAACACTTCCTTCTATATAAGTGGCGCTCCTATTTTTGTTTCATTTTAAGTATGATTCCTATTTTCATGCATCAGGCCCCGAGGAATGCCGGAACAGCCCCCATAAAAAGCTGCTCCGGTACCCTCCCCTGTGGGGTTACTG
>CALISX010000152.1 GCA_938041725.1 uncultured Lachnoanaerobaculum sp. | reverse complement strand
AAGTGGCCGTGTATGCGAGCATACCCGTCCCCTTGGCCGCCGGTCAGGGACTTATGCAGTAAAGTCCACAATATGGTTTTGATATTTACCGGTATTTAATATAAATAATACTATGCCTTTTTTCAAATCCATGGTAGAATAGAAGAAAATTGTTGTGATTTTGGAAATCAAAATACAACAGAGTAACGCATGCTTATACAGTGCGTGGCGCTAAGACTGGTATGAAATTTAAAAGGAGAGAAGTATGAATATTTTGGTAATTAATTGCGGCAGTTCCTCGTTAAAGTTTCAGCTGATTGACTCGGAGTCTGAGAAGGTGCTGGCCAAGGGTCTTTGCGAGCGCATCGGGATGGAGGGAAGCCTCCTTACGTTTTCGGTGCCGGGAAGGGAAAAAAAGGTGATTGAATCACCCATGCCCAGTCATACCCAGGCGGTGCAGCTGGTGATGAACACCTTGATGGACAAGGAAACCGGAGTGATTAAGGGGCCGGAGGAGATCGGGGCCGTGGGTCACCGGGTGGTTCATGGAGGAGAGAGCTTTACAGCCCCCACCTTGATTACACCCCAGGTGCTGAAGGTCATTGAGGAATGCAGCGATTTGGCGCCCCTGCATAATCCCAGCAATTTAGTGGGAATTCGGGCTTGCCAGGAGCTGATGCCGGGAACGCCTATGGTGGCGGTGTTTGATACGGCCTTCCACCAGACCATGCCAGTGAAGGCCTGGCTCTATGCCCTGCCCTACCATGTGTATGAGAAATATAAGGTGAGAAAATACGGATTCCATGGCACCAGCCACAGCTTTGTATCCAAGCGGGCAGCAGAAGTTCTGGGGGTTCCCTGTGAGTCCTTGAAAACCGTGGTCTGCCACCTGGGCAATGGCTCCAGTATCTCTGCTGTACTTCATGGAAAGTCTGTGGATACCAGTATGGGACTGACTCCTCTGGAGGGGCTGATTATGGGAACCAGAAGCGGCGATTTGGATGTGGGAGTACTGCAGTTTTTGATGCACAAGGAGCATGCAGATATTGACAGAATGCTGACCATGCTGAACAAGGAATCGGGAATCTACGGTATATCCGGTGTATCCAGTGATTTCCGGGATGTGGAAGCGGCAGCCCATAAGGGAGATGAAAGGGCACAGATGGCCCTGGATACCTTTGTATACCATGTGGCAAAGTATATTGGAAGCTATGCCGCCGCCATGAAGGGGATCGACGCTGTGGTGTTTACTGCAGGGGTAGGAGAAAATGATGCTGCAGTGCGCCGGGATGTATGCGACTACCTGGGATTTTTGGGGATCCAGCTGGATGAGGAGGCCAATGCCAAGGGAGGAGAGGGGATTATTTCCACGAAGGACTCCAAGGTGAAGGTGCTGGTGATTCCTACCAATGAGGAACTGGCCATTGCCAGAGAAACAGCAGAAATAGTAAATAATCAATAGTAAAAAATGGTATCTATGTAATTTACAGACATAGATACCCTTTTTACTGTTAAAAAATATAAATAGAATTACAGTAATATATCTGGAAAATATAGATTTTTCGCATGAATAGAACAAGCCATTCTTCCCTTTGAGATGATAAACTGAATGGGTGCAAGAGACGTGGTACAGCATAGGAAACGGATCGGATTTGCTGGTTGGCGAATCACCACAGTATGTAAGAGAAGGGAGAGAAGTATGGATTTATTTGCGTTGGTGGCTGCTTTTGGAGGCGGTGTACTGGGGGCATATATGGGTGCCCTTCCGGTGTTTATTTTGACGGGGCTGATTGCCATTGTGGGGGCCACCTCTGCCATGGCGGGGGGCACGGATATGACTGTGGGCTATGTGGCCTTTGGATCCTATTTGGGACCCCATATTGCCTTTGCAGGAGGGGTGGCAGCAGCAGCCTATGCAGGCCGTACCAAAAAGCTTGACTCCGGCTGCGATATTTTATCCAGTCTTTTTGGACTGAAGGATCCCATGACCCTGTTGGTGGGAGGCCTGTTTGGAATCTTAGGCTTTGTGGTGCACTATTTTGTGGGAAGCATTTTTTGTTTAAATACAGACATCCCCGGATTTACAGTCATCGTATCCGCCCTGGTGGCCAGACTGGTGTTTGGAAAAACGGGGCTGCTGGGAACTCCTCCCCAGGGAGAAAAAAAGATCTTTCTGGGTTTGGGAAAGGAACTGGCCTGCAACATCATCCTGGGATTGGGCCTGGGAACGGGAGTGGGATTTGTGTATGCGGTTTTGCTTCATGGCGGAGCACCGGATGCGGTGCTTGGAGGCTACCCTGTGCTTTGCTTCGGCATTGCTGCTGTGTCATTGATTTTTACCCAAACCGGTTTTGCCACTCCAGCCACCCACCATATTGCATTGATTTCTGCACTGGCGGTGGTGCTTTCCCATAATCCGGTAATGGGATGTGTGTTCGGCATACTGGCTGCTGTATTCGGAGATTTTGTAGGAAAAACCTTTAACAGTCACTGCGATACCCATATAGACCCTCCGGCCTTTACCATCTTTGTAATGACCTTTGTTTTAAATGTGCTGTTCGGATGCGGATTGATTAAAATATAATATTCAGCACTACCCCCCCTCTGCTTCTAAAACAGAGGGGGGGTTTGAAGCTATGGCAGCTCCTGCAGGGCATAGGCGGCCACAGCTTCATCCTGGGGAACGCTGCCCCCGGATACTCCTATGCCCCCTACGCAAAATCCGTTTTTTACAATAGGCAGGCCTCCTCCCAAAAAGCAAATGGTATCCCCTAAAAAACCATGGAGACCGAAAAGCTCTTTTCCCGGGAGGGTTTTTTGTTCCAGGGAGCTGGTGGAGGTCCGCAGGGCGGCGGCGGTGTAGGCCTTGGCCTGGGAGATGGCAATGCTGGCCAAAAGGGCTCCGTCCATTCTCTCCAGGGCCACCAGATTGCCCCCTTCGTCCACCACGGTAATCACCATGGGAACTTTCATCTCTCCTGCTTTTTCTCTGGCCCGTTCCAAAAGACGGCGGGCCTGGCTGAGGGTAAGGCTTTGCTTTTGGAATAGATCCCGCAGGGCAGCGGCCAGTTCTCTGGCTTCCTGATTTTCTGTATTTTGTTTATGTTCCATGATTGCCTCCTTTACAGCAGACTGGAGTACAAGCCCTTGTCCGGATGGGGGATCACCACTGCATCCACCAAAGCAGCGCTTCCCAAAACAGCCTGCTTGGCGGCCTTGGTGCTGGCCTCCACAGCGCTCACATCCCCGGTGAAGGTAACAAAGGACTTGCCTCCAATACCGGTGCCCAGACGGATTTCAATCAAGGTGATGCCGGCGGCCTTTACGGCGGCATCTGCTGCTGTAACAGCAGCAGCCACGGAGAAAAATTCCAAAACCCCCAGGGATTTTAACTGGGAGGGGGCGCAGGACATGTTAATGGCTTCAATCACCTGGGGATGAACTCTGGGGATCACCAGCCGGTCCACCAGGTTTTTGGGGGCGGTTTCCTCCCCGGCCTGCATGGCGGATTCTACAGCGGAAACCTCCCCGGTGATTAAAATCTGATATTTTCCGGGGCAGCTGGGCCGGGCATACACCAGCTTGATCTCTGCGGCCTTTAACATCATATCTGCAGCCAAAACCCCCCTGGCAATACTGTTCAGTTCTAAAAATCCGATTGTAATCATTGGTTCCTCCTGTTATCTGCGGCAATCACCACCTCTTTGCTGTTAACCTCTATGACAGTACCTGTAATGCTGGCGTGAAGATTGGCCCCCAAAGACTTTGGGGGAATACTGGCGATACGCTGTCCCTCCTCCACCAGATCCCCCTCCGAAACCAGGGGGGCGCTGGGTGCTCCGATATGCTGGCTAAGGGGAAGGCGCACCACTTGGGGATGGGCCTTTGCCAGGCGGTCAATATGATAATCATAGTATTCCTCCACCTCCAGCCGGGCAGCCAAACGTCTGGAGGAAATTTTGCGAAATTCCCGCTCCTCCAGCTGGGTAAAGGTTTCTGCGGGCTTGGGATAGCGGAATTTCTTTTCCCGCAGCTTGTTTTTTACATAAATATTCACCTGCCGGGGCTGCAGCCCCATGGGGCAGGCATAGGTTTCGCAAATACCGCATTCACTGCAGATCATAGCCTGCTGTACATGATCATCCTCCAGGATATCCTCCACATTTTGGGCATAGGCCAGCTTTCGCATAATTAAATGGGGTTTCAGGGGATGGCCTGTTAAATATCTGGGGCACATCTGGGTGCAGAAGGTACACTGGATGCAGCTCATTTTGGCCTGTCGGAGGGTAAAGCGAAGGGGCAGTTCATGTCTTTGCACCAGATTGGTATCATCTCTCAGGATAATAAAGCCGGAGGTGGTTTTGGTAACCACAAGATTTTGGGCTTCTTCCTTAGTATAGCATTTTCCCATCATGGGACCGCCGCAGACCACATGGTAGGAGGAGAGAAGACTTCCTCCTGCCATGGCCAGGCAGTCCTTAAAGGAAGTTCCCAGGGGGGCATGGACAATGCAGGGGGAGGCCACCGCTCCCGTCATGGTGAGGTATTTTTTAGTAAAGGCCTGGTTCTGGGAAGCATGATAAATGGAGTGCATGGTGGCCGCATTGGATACCACAGTCTGTACATCCAGGGGGATGCCGGAGGGGGGAACGCTGCGGCCGGTAATGTCGCATACCATAATCTGTTCGTCCCCCGCAGGGTAAAAGTTTTTCATTTTATAGAGCCTTAGGGGGCTGTTCTTCCTTTGGATGGCCTCCTTTAGGGCGGCAATTTCCTCCCCATAGGTTTCCTTCAGGGCAAGGAAGCGGTTCCTGGCCTGAATCATATCCCCCACCATATCTGCGGCTGCCACAATTTTATCCGCTTCATGGATCATAAGCCAGCGGTCTGTGCGCAGCAAGGGTTCGCATTCCGCCGCATTGATAATCATATATTCCACAGTGCAGTTGAGTTTCACATGGGTGGGAAAACCTGCACCGCCGCAGCCCACAATGCCGGCGGCTTCGATTTGCTCTAACAGTGTCATATATCTCCTTTCGTATCCTTACGATTTCTATTTCCCTACTTTTATATCTACCATTATAGAAAGCCGGGACATAATTCACAATGAATCTCAATTCCTAAAACAGGTATTATACAATAATACTTGTAACTGAAGGGAGGTCTGGATTTTACAGAAATTCAGTTTGGGTATTACCACAGAAAATGAAAACTGTGGTGTTAAAATTTCATCAGAGAATAAAAACAGGAACCAAGGATGAAAGGAGAAAGGAGGTTTTTTGGGTGAAAAGGGTACTGCTGCTGGCTGGAGACTACACAGAGGATTATGAGGTGATGGTTCCCTATCAGGGACTTTTGATTGCGGGAGTGGCTGTGGATGTGGTTTGCCCTGATAAGGAGGCCGGGGATGTGATCAAAACCGCTGTCCATGATTTTGAGGGGGCCCAAACCTATTCGGAAAAGCCAGGACATAATTTTGTATTAAATGCTGCCTTCCGGTATGTCAAGCTGGAGGAGTATGACGGTTTGTTCTTATCCGGGGGAAGAGCCCCGGAGTATCTGCGCCTGGATCCCAGGGTACTGGACATGGTGCGTTTTTTTATGGATCTGAAAAAGCCGGTGGCGGCCATCTGCCATGGGGTGCAGATTTTGACGGCGGCAGATGTGGTTCGGGGCAAGAGGGTAACGGCCTATTGTGCGGTTCGTCCGGAGGTGGAGGCTGCGGGGGGGATTTTTGTGGAAAAAGAGGCCCATGAGGCTTTGATTTATGAAAATCTGGTTACCTCCCCTGCCTGGCCGGGGAACGTGGAGATTATACGGGGATTTCTAAAACTGTTGGAGGCAGGTGTATAAGCAGCACACAAGCTGCTTTGCAGCGGAGTGCTGTGTGGACTTAAAAAAATACAGAGAATTAGTACTGAAAATTTCTGATTTTTAGTTTGTAATCTATGTTTTATTTTCAAAATGCCTGGGATAGTATGGCAGTAGTTGTTGAAATTTTAAAGCACGAAGGAGGATATGTATGTTAGCAAAAGGTTTTACAGAGCCCACTGATCGGGTAAAGCGCCTGAAAAGAGCCATTGTGGACGCAGTTCCCTATGTGGAGTCTGAGAGAGCTGTTTTAGTAACGGAGTCTTACAAGGAAACAGAGGAATTATCCCCTATTATGCGCCGGGCCAAGGCAGCAGAGAAGATTTTTAACAATCTCCCTGTTACCATTCATGGGGATGAGCTGATTGTAGGAGCCATTACCAAGAATCTCCGTTCCACAGAGATTTGTCCGGAGTTTTCCTATGAGTGGGTGGAAAAGGAATTTGATACCATGAGCACCAGAATGGCGGATCCCTTCCAGATTCCAAAGGAAACGGCCCGGGAGCTTCAGGAAGCTTTTAAATACTGGAAGGGAAAAACCACCAGTGCGCTGGCTGAGTCCTATATGTCTCAGGAAACCAAGGACTGTATGGCCAATGGAGTATTCACCGTGGGCAACTATTTTTACGGGGGAGTAGGCCATGTAAGTGTGGACTATGGCAAGGTCCTGGCCATTGGTTTTACGGGAATCATCAAGCAGGCCTTGGATGCCATGGCAAAAATGGATCTGAGCGATCCGGAATACATAAAAAAGAAAAATTTCTATGAGGCATTGGTCATCACCTATACGGCGGCCATCCATTTTGCCCATCGTTATGCAGCTAAGGCCAGGGAAATGGCTGCCACCTGTGCAGATCCTGCCAGAAAGGCAGAGCTTTTGCAAATCGCCGCCAACTGTGACAGAGTTCCGGAAAGGGGCGCCACCAATTTCTATGAGGCCTGCCAGGCATTTTGGTTTGTCCAGATTCTCTTACAGATCGAAGCCAATGGACATTCCATTTCTCCCGGACGTTTTGACCAATATATGTATCCCTATCTGGCAGCGGATAAGAGCATTTCCAGAGAGTTTGCCCAGGAGCTGGTGGACTGCATCTGGATCAAATTAAATGATGTAAACAAGACCCGTGATGAGGTTTCTGCCCAGGCCTTTGCAGGCTATGCGGTTTTCCAGAATCTGATTGTGGGAGGACAGACAGAGGACGGATTGGATGCCACCAATGACATGTCCTATATGTGTATGGAGGCGGTAGCCCATGTGGCCCTGCCGGCACCCTCCTTCTCCATTCGGGTACATCAAAACACCCCGGATGAGTTTTTGTACAGGGCCTGTGAAGTGGTTCGTCTGGGTCTGGGAGTTCCGGCAATGTACAATGATGAAGTAATTATTCCTGCATTGTGTAACAGAGGGGTTTCCCTGGCAGATGCCAGAAGCTACTGTATCATCGGATGTGTGGAGCCCCAGTGCCCCCATAAGACAGAGGGATGGCATGATGCGGCCTTCTTCAATATTGCAAAGGTTTTGGAAATCACCTTAAACAACGGAAAGGTGGGAGACAAGCAACTGGGTCCCCAGACGGGAGATCTTACCTCCTTTACCTGTCTGGAGGATATTTTTGCAGCCTACAAAAAGCAGATGGAGTATTTTGTATACCATCTGGTGGAAGCAGACAACTGTGTGGATTTTGCCCATGCAGAAAGAGCCCCCCTTCCCTTCCTTTCTGCTTTGGTGGATGACTGTATCGCCAGAGGAAAGAGCGTGCAGGAGGGCGGAGCCATTTACAACTTCACCGGTCCCCAGGCCTTTGGTGTGGCAGACTGCGGCGACTCCCTCTGCGCCATCAAAAAGCATGTGTTTGAGAACAAGGAAGTAACGCTGGCCCAGCTGAAGGAGGCCCTGGCCAACAACTTTGGTTATGTATGCAGCGCCCAGTCCCCTGTGGCAGCAGTAGCCGCTGTGGATGATGAGGCAAGGATTTACGAGGCTGTGAAGCGGATTCTCAGCAATAACGGCTCCATCAACCTGGCCCAGCTCCAGGCCCAGCTTTCTGCTCCCAAGCCCTGTCACTGGCCCACACCGGCGGAAGGAAAGCCGGAGGCATCCTGTGTCAATGAAGAGTATGCCCAGATTAAGCGGATCATGGAAAAGACGCCCTGGTACGGCAATGACGAGGACGAGGTGGATATGATTGCCAGACGCTGCGGACAGATCTACTCCCATGAGGTGGAGCGGTATAAAAATCCCAGAGGCGGACAGTTCCAGGCAGGATGCTATCCCGTATCGGCCAATGTATTGTTTGGAAAGGATGTAGGAGCCTTGCCCGACGGCAGACTGGCAAAAGCACCCCTGGCAGACGGCGTATCCCCCAGACAGGGAAAGGATACCAATGGACCTACGGCAGCAGCCATGTCTGTGGCCAAGCTGGATCATGCCAACTATTCCAACGGAACCCTGTACAATCAGAAATTCCTTCCCTCTGCACTGGAAGGAGATGAGGGACTGAAAAGATTTTCCTCTGTGGTTCGTTCCTATTTTGACCACAAGGGAATGCATGTACAGTTTAATGTTATCAATAGAGAAACCCTGCTGGCGGCCCAAAAGAATCCTGAGGATTACAAGGATCTGGTGGTTCGAGTGGCCGGATACAGCGCTCAGTTTACGGTTCTTGCCAAAGAAGTACAGGATGATATTATCAGCCGTACAGAGCAGACTTTCAATTAACCCGTGTTTCCCCCTGGAAAGGTTTTTACAGGGGGGCAGTCTAGCAAAGGGGGCAGGACATGGAGTCAATCAATTATAATCTGACAGGTGCTGTGTTCAATATACAAAGGTTTTCCCTGCATGACGGGCCGGGAATCCGCACCATTGTGTTTTTGAAGGGCTGTCCTCTTTCCTGCTTGTGGTGCAGCAATCCGGAATCCCAAAGTCTGGAACCGGTTCTTATGTATAAGGCAGAGGATTGTATCCACTGCGGACGCTGTATCCCTGCCTGTAAAAACCATGCTCTGAGCAGAGAAAACAAAAACTTTGTGAATCGGGATTTATGTCAGGGAAATGGAGACTGCGCCCATGTCTGCCCCGTCTCGGCTCTGGTGCTGAAGGGAAAGAAAATGTCGGTTCAGCAGTTGATCCGGGAATTGAAAAAGGATGCCACCACCTACAGGCACTCGGGAGGGGGCATCACCCTCTCCGGAGGGGAGCCTTTGGTGCAGTCTGATTTTGCCTCCCAGCTTCTAAAAGGATGCAAGGCCCAGGGATGGAATACAGCCATGGAAACCACAGGGGTGGGAAGCAGGGAAGCCATTGACCAGGTGATTCCCTATGTGGATACGGTACTTTTGGATATTAAGCATATGAATCGGGACAAGCATAAGGAGTATACCGGTGTGACCAATGATCTGGTTTTAAAAAATGCCAGGGAAATTGCAAAGATTTCCAAAACAGTGGTTCGTGTTCCGGTAATTCCGGGCTTTAACTACTCTGTGGAGGAGATCAGGGATATTGCGGACTTTGCCAAAACCCTTACCGGGGTTCAGACGGTTCATCTTTTGCCATACCACTCCTTTGGAGAAAACAAGTATGGGCTGATGGGCAGGGAGTATACACTAAAGGAACTAAAGAATATGTCGCCTAAGGATTTAGAGGAATGTAAGAAGGCGGTGGAAGACTGCGGCTTACAATGTATTATTGGCGGTTAAGTCATGGAGGAAAAAAATGGATCAGCAGTTAATTGAGAAAGTCATGAAGCAGGTTTCTGCGGAGCTGGGGATCGGGGAACAAAAGGAAAGCCCCCTTCAGGAGTCCGGCAGTTCCATTGGAATGACTGAGTTTGTGGGAACAGCCATTGGAGATACCATTGGTTTGGTGGTTGCCAGCGTGGATCCCATGCTGGTGGATATTATGAAGCTTGGAAAGTACCGTTCCGTCGGCATCGTTGGCGGCAGAGTGGGGGCCGGTCCCCAGATCTGGGCTGTGGATGAGGCGGTAAAGGCCACCAATACAGAGGTGATCTCTGTGGAGCTGGCCAGGGATACCAAGGGGGGAGCCGGACACGGAAGCCTGATCTACATCGGCGCAGAGGATGTGTCTGATGCCAGAAGAGCAGTGGAGATTGCCCTGCAGGTGCTTCCCAAATATTTTGGAGATGTGTACTCCAATGATGCAGGACATTTGGAGTTTCAGTATACCGCAAGGGCCAGCTACTGTTTGGAAAAGGCTCTGGGGGCCCCTGTGGGCAAGGCCTTTGGCATGACCTGTGCAGGTCCTGCAGCCATTGGCGCGGTTTTGGCGGATATTGCAGTAAAGGCAGCCAATGTGGAGGTAGTGGGGTACTGCTCCCCCAAAAACGGCACCAGCTACTCCAACGAGGTGATTCTCACCTTCACAGGAGATTCCGGTGCAGTGCGTCAGGCGGTGCGGGCCTCCATTGAGGCGGGAAAGAAGATGCTGGGGGCATTGGGAGAAGCGCCCAAGTCCGCCACAACACCGTATATTTAAAGAAGCGCCGGAAAATCGGTGTATCCTGAATCATCAGACCATAAGGGGGTTCAAATATGAATGCAGATGCATTAGGCATGGTGGAAACAAAGGGATTGGTGGGAGCCATTGAAGCGGCCGATGCCATGGTAAAAGCAGCCAATGTAACATTGATTGGG
>CALISX010000151.1 GCA_938041725.1 uncultured Lachnoanaerobaculum sp. | reverse complement strand
CCCGGACGGCGGAAATGTAGATGGGCATGCTTGTATGCACAGATACATTTCCATCTGTTATTATATAGATTTTATATGTTTTGCTTACGTGGCGCAGTTGGTAGCGCAACTCATTCGTAATGAGTAGGTCGCCGGTTCGAGTCCGGCCGTGAGCTTGTTTTTTTTATATATTATGTTATAATAATACTATAACATTTATAACTATGAGGTGATTATGGATGTAATGATAGATTTTAACAGTGATGAGGCCATTTATATACAGCTTTGCAACCAGATCATTATAGGCATAGCTACAGAGAAAATCCATGAGGGAGACTCCCTCCCCTCTGTACGGCAAATGGCAGAGATTGTAGGCATTAATATGCATACGGTGAATAAAGCCTATGCCATTTTAAAACAGCAGGGCTTTGTACAGCTGGATCGAAGGAAGGGCGCCGTGGTGCGGATTGACCCGGATAAGCTGGGCGTGCTGCTTCACATGAAAAAAGAATTTGCCCCGGTGGTGGCCAGGGGAATTTGTAATGGAGTGGACCGCAGCGAAGCCCATGAGATTATAGATTCCCTTTACAACGATTTTTTGTCCCGGAAGGAAGGCTAAGGCTTTCATTGCTTTGGACAGCATTCGGATCTATACTAGAAAACACTGCATACAGCAGACAGTATTGAAATCGGTGTTTTTCCAATTATGGGTGATTCCCATCCGGGAAAGGAACAAGTCATGCTATGTGAAAATTGCAAAATTCGGGAAGCCAATGTGCTGTATACCGAAATTATAGACGGACAGAAAACAGAACATCATTTTTGTTCCCAATGCGCCAAGGAAATGGATTTCGGGCAGTATTCCAATATCTTTGACCGGGATTTTCCCTTTTCCAAGATTTTATCCGGACTATTGGGAGAAAGCTCCAGAAATAAAGAAAAGGAGGCATACCTGCAGATTGTTTGCCCCACCTGCCGCACATCCTATGAGGATTTTATTAAAACCTCCATGTTTGGGTGTCCTGACTGCTATGAGGTTTTTAATCTGCTGATTAACGACAAGATTAAACAAATTCAGGGAAGTCTTTCCCACACGGGAAAGAAGCCTGTTCACAACACAGAAAAAATTCTGCCCCAGTCCCGCATCCTGGAGGATGCTTCCGGGAGTATGCATACAGAAGATGCGCTGGGAGATCTTCGGCTGGAACTAACCAGAGCCTTGGCCGCAGAGGATTATGAAAAAGCCGCCTCCTTACGGGATGAAATCCGGGAAATGGAAAAAGGAGAGAAGTGATGTGGTTTGATGACATAAAGCTGTCCACAGAATATAATTATGTCAGCAGCAGGATCCGGCTTGCCAGAAATATTCAGGATGTATTGTTTCCTGGAAAACTGGACGGAATTGCCTCCCGAAGCCTGGTGGAACGGATTTTAAAAGAAACAGAGGGACTTCCCCTTCCTGATGAAATGTCCTTTTCCCGTATCCTTTTGGAGGAACTTTCCGATGTGGAAAGGCGGTCCATGCAGGAAAACCGCATTTTGAATTCCACCTTGGTAAAGAAAAAAACCTCCACAGGACTTATTCTCAGTAAAGAGGGAAACATTAGTATTGTGGTAAACGGGGATGATCATATCCGGCTGCAGCTGCTTTCCGACGGGCTGCATCTTCACAGCCTTTGGAAACAGGCAGGAGCCATAGACGATTCTATGAACGAACGCTTTGATTATGCCTTCCACGAAAAATACGGGTACCTCACTACCTATCCCACCAATATCGGCACCGGACTGCGGGCAAATATTGTTTTGCATTTGCCTGTGTCCTCCCAAAGCAAGGGCTTTGCCAAGCTGATTTCCGGCGTGGGGCGGTTTGGGGTGACCATTAAGGGCGTATATGGGGAGGGACGGGAGAATTTTGGTTCCCTGTATGATATTTCCAATCCAAAGACCCTGGGACAGACAGAAAAAGAGATTTTGGATACGGTGATTCGGGTGGCCAATCAGTTAAATGCCAATGAAACCCAGCTTCGCCGGTCTGTGCTAAAAAATGACCGGATTAAAAAACAGGATGAGGTGTATAAATCCTATGGGGTACTGCGTTATGCCCGCAAGCTGGCTTTGACAGATGCCCTGGAATTTATCAGCCATGTGATGATGGGGGTTTCCGATGGATTGATTTCCTTAAAAAATCAGGATTCCCTCTTTGGTCTGATGATTGCCATTCAGCCCTCCAATATTTTGAAAAATTCGGACAGACCCCTTAGTAAAGACGAAATAGAGGCTGCCAGAGCCGATTTGATACGGAGCCGGCTGCCGGACATCTTGTAAACCCCTATGCCGGTGGTACTGGCGCCACCATACTGGAGTTTTACCTGTTGTCCCGTTCGATGGACAAAGGGGTGTATGTGAACATACACATTGCG